>JASHVM010000476.1:0-7139 GCA_030044595.1 Streptosporangiaceae bacterium | reverse complement strand
CTGCGCGAGCAGAACGGGCTGATCTACGACCTCGACGTGGTCGGTCGGCCGGACACGTTCACGGTCCTGGCCGCCCTGGCCGCTGTGACCGAGCACATCGGGCTGACCGGCACGATCAACTCCACGTTCAACGAGCCTTATGAGGTGGCCCGGCAGTTCGCCAGCCTCGACCACCTCTCCGGCGGGCGGTCGGCATGGAACGTGGTCACCTCCTGGGACGCCTTCACCGGGGAGAACTTCCGCCGCGGCGGCTTCCTGGCCCAGGCGGACCGTTACGAGCGGGCCAGGACCTTCCTGGCCACCGCGCTGGAGCTGTGGGACTCCTGGCGCGGGGACGAGATCCTGGCCGATAAGGACGCCGGCCAGTTCCTGGCGACAGAGGCGCCGGGGACCTTCCGCCACCAGGACACGTTCTTCGATATAGCCGGGCAGTTCAACGTACCGCGCTCGCCGCAGGGCCGTCCGGTGATCTTCCAGGCGGGCGACTCCGACGAGGGCCGCGACTTCGCCGCCGCGTCGGCCGATGCGATCTTCTCCCGGCACTCCTCGCTGGAGGCCGGGCAGGCCTTCTACGCCGACGTGAAAGGTCGGCTGCCCCGGTTCGGCCGCACCCATGGCGAGCTGCTGATCCTGCCGGCGGCCACGTTCGTGCTCGGCGACACCGACTCCGAGGCGGCCGAGATCGCCCGCGAGGTACGGCGGGCCCAGGTCTCGCCGCAGACCGCGCTGATGTTCATCGAGCAACTGTGGAACACCGCGCTGCCCGGCTTCGACGTCGACGGCCCCCTTCCTGCCTTTGACCCGGTGGTCAGCGAGAACCTGATCTCCGAGGGCCGGGCCAGCGTCCGGCAGTTCGCCAAGGACCCCGTCGCGCTGGCCGCCGAGTGGCGGGCCCGAGCCGAGGCCGGGAACCTGTCGGCCCGGGAGGTGGTCATCGAGGTGACTGGCCGGCAGTCGTTCATCGGCTCGGCGGCGACGGTCGCGGCGACGATCGACGAGTTCGTCCAGGCTGACGCCGCCGACGGCTACATCCTGGTCCCGCACATCACCCCCGGCGGGCTGGCGCCGTTCGTCGATAAGGTCGTCCCGCTGCTGCAAGAGCGCGGAGTGTTCCGCGCCGACTACACCGGCAGCACGCTGCGCGATCACCTCGGCCTGGCCCCGCTGGGCTGGCCCGGCGAGACGACGGCGACGAGGGCCGCCTCATGAGGTTCATCACCATCACGCTGATCGTGCACGCCCCGGACCCGCACACCGGCGAGCGGAAATCTACCCAGGAGCGGTTCCGGGAGGTGATCGGCAACGCGCTCCTGGCCGAAGAACTCGGCTTTGACGGGTTCGGGGTAGGGGAGCGGCACGAACGGCCGTTCATTTCGTCCTCCCCCACCGTGGTGCTGAGCCACATCGCGGCGCTGACCACTCGCATCCGGCTGTTCACCGCTGTCACCACGCTGTCCCTGCTCGACCCGGTCCGCGCATTCGAGGATTACGCCACCCTCGACCACCTGTCCGGCGGTCGGCTCGAGCTGATCATCGGCAAGGGCAATGGCGCCGCCCAGCGCGACCTGTTCCACGTAACGCCCGAGGACCAGTGGGATCGCAACGCCGAGTCCTACGACGTGTTCCGGCGGCTATGGCGCGTCAACAAGATCAGCTACGAGACGAGGTTCCGGCCGGCGCTGCACGAAGCCGAGGTGTGGCCGCGGCCGCTGCAGCGCCCGGTCCGGGTCTGGCACGGCAGCGCGACCAGCAAGGCGTCCGTCGACCTGGCCGCCAGGTACGGCGACCCGCTGTTCTCGGCCAACGTCAGCAACCCGATCGAGCCCTACGCGGAACTGATCCGCTACTACCGCGAGCGGTGGGCCTACTACGGGCACGATCCGGCGGCCATCGCGGTCGGAGCGGGGACGGCAGGCTATTACGCCGAGCGCAACTCCCAGGACGCGATAGACGCCTACCGGCCGGTGTTCGCCGGGTACCTGGCCTTCCAGGAAAGGCTCGGCGTACAGCCGGTGTTCCCGACGCTGGAGGACTTCATCGAACGTCCCTCGGCGCTGATCGGCAGCCCGGCTCAGGTGATCGAGAAGGTGCACCGCTACCACGAGAAGTTCGGCCACTCGGTGCTGCACCTGCACGCCGACGCCGGCGGGCTCACCGAAGCGCAGCACCATTCCAGCCTCGAACTGTTCCAGTCCGACATTGCCCCGGTGCTGCGCCGCGAGATCCCCGACCCGCCCTGGGGCTGGGCCGGCGGCCCGGTCAGCGACGACGCGGTGCCCGCCCGGATCGTTGCTGCCACCGGTTGAGGAGGAAGACCGCATGACGACCACCCCATTGACCGTCCTGGATCTCGTCCCGATCTCGTCCGGATCGAACGCAACCCAGGCGCTGCGTAACAGCATCGACCTGGCCCAGCAGACCGAACGGCTCGGCTACGCCCGCTACTGGTTCGCCGAGCATCATCTCAACCCCGGCGTGGCCGGTACCTCCCCAGCCGTGGTGCTAGGCCTGACCGCCGCCGCCACGTCGACGATCCGGCTCGGCTCCGGGGCAGTGCAGATGGGGCACCGCACCGCCCTGTCCACGGTCGAGGAGTTCGGCCTACTCGACGCCCTGCACCCCGGTCGCTTCGACCTCGGCCTGGGCCGCTCCGGCGGCCGCCCAGCTGAGCCCAGGGCACCCGCTCTGGCCGGTGGCGGCGCTGCGGCCACCGTCTCGGGTGGCCGGACCCCGAACGGGTTGCTCATCCCGCCGCGGTTCTCCCTCCGCGGCCTGCTGGACTCCCCTCGTTTCGCTATGCAGAAGAGACTGCTGCAGCTGCCGCAGGCCGAGCCGCAGAACTATACCGAGCAGGTCGGCGACGTTCTCGCCCTGATCGCCGGGACCTACCGCTCGCCGGAGGGGGAGGAAGCCCACGTGGTGCCCGGCGAGGGCGGGGCGCTGCAGATCTGGATCCTCGGCAGCAGCGGCGGCGAAAGCGCCGAGGTCGCTGGCCGGAACGGCCTGCGATTTGCCGCGAACTACCACGTCAGCCCGGCCACCGTGCTTGAGGCCGTGGACGGCTACCGAGCCGCGTTCCAGCCGTCCGCCGAACTCGGCCGGCCCTACACCAGCGTGTCGGCCGACGTCGTCGTGGCCGACGCCGAACCCGCAGCCCGCGAGCTAGCCTCCGGCTACGGCCTGTGGGTGCGCAGCATCCGCACCGCCCAGGGAGCCATCCAGTTCCCCACCCCCGAGCAGGCCCGCCGCCACGCATGGAGCAAGGCTGACCGCGACCTGGTCGCCGACCGCATCGACACCCAGTTCGTCGGCGCGCCGAGCCAAGTCGCGGACCAGCTGGAACGTCTGCGCGACGCCACCGAAGCCGACGAACTCATCATCACGACCATCACCCACGACCACGCCGACCGCGTCCGTTCCTACCAGCTGCTCGCCGAAGAATGGGCCCGGCGATGACCCAGCTCACCACGCCTCCCGGTAAGGAGCTGAGCGGGTGCCGGAGCCGGATCGTCGGCGCGCTGGTGACCCGCTACGGCCTGTCCGAGCGGGCGGTCGGGTTCTTCCGGTCCTACGCCGAGCCAGCCGCAGCTGCGGTAACAGGAGTAATGATGGCTGCGGCCCAGACGGGGCAGAGCCGGAATCTACCGGGTTGCTGTCGCGCCGAAGGGAGAACGCCCGGCTATAGTCGATTTATCTGACCGATTTTACCTTAAACAAGGAGCGAAGACCCATGAGCGTCACTACGTCACTCAACCAGGTCGACCTCGAGGCCGTCGGAGCGCTCGTCGGGCAAATCCAACAGGACCCAGAGGCGGCACGAACCACGTGGGCGGCCAACGTACGGTGGGCGGGAGCCTTCCGCTCCGAGAGCCAGGTGCGCTCCTTCCCGCCAACCGCCTCCGACGAGCCCGCGGGCCTGGGCGGCAGCGACACCGCTCCCAACCCCGTCGAGCAGCTGCTATCCGCTCTGGGCAACTGCCTCGTCGTCGGGTACGCTGCCAACGCCTCAGCAGCCGGCATCGCGATCAAAGACCTCACGATCGCGGTCGACGGCGATGTCGACCTGCGCAGCTTCCTCGGCCTCGCGCCCGGGCACGCCGGCTTTCCGCCATCCGGGTCCGCGTCGACCTAGACACCGACGCCGACGCCGAAGCGGTGGCCGAGCTACACCGTAAAGTCGCGGCCAGTTCCCCGGTCGGGCACACTCTCCAGGCGGCCGTCCCGGTCGAGATCACCCCCGCCTGACGGGCTTCGGCGCCAGTCGTCGGACCGACCGCATCCCTGCGCGCCCCGCGGCGATCGACTTCTCGGAAAGCCCAACGTCGCGTGTGGCCGTCCGGCGGAAGTGGTGGAGCGGCGTGGTCCACCGGAGGAGTTCCTCGACTGCGAGCCGCCAATCCCGGTCGTCGCCGTGCGTCACACCGTCATCGTCGCCAATTTCTGCGCCGGGCCCAGCCCCGCCGAGCCGACCAGCTGCCACGGCAGCGCAACGGCCACCGAGTTGATCAGCCGGCGCCAGCCGTGCCCAGCCAGATGGCGCCGCCCCCAGCCGTCGGTGCGCCGAGTAAAATATAGTAAGTCAGCCGGAAATATCGGTTTAGGGCAAGCTGGAGACGAGATGCCGCTGCACTTCCACTGGTTCCTGCCCACCAACGGCGACGGCCGGGAAATCGTCGGCGGCGGCCACGGCGCCGCCACCAGCCCGGCCGGCGCCATCCGTCCCGCCTCGCTCGGCTACCTGGGCCAGATCGCCCGCAGCGCCGAACAGCTTGGCTTCGAGGCGGCACTAACCCCGACGGGCGCGTGGTGTGAGGACGCCTGGCTGGCCACCGCCATGCTCAGCGAGGTCACCGAGCGGCTGAAGTTCCTCGTCGCCTTCCGTCCAGGCTTCCTGTCGCCCACGCTGGCCGCGCAGATGGCGGCCACGTTCCAGCGGTACTCTTCCGGACGCCTGCTGCTCAACGTTGTGACCGGCGGCGAGTCCGCCGAGCAGAGGGCGTACGGCGACTTCCTCGGCAAGGCGCAGCGCTACGAGCGCTGCGCGGAGTTCCTGGACATCGTGACCCGGCTGTGGCGTGGTGAGACCGTCAGTCATGACGGCGAGCACCTGCGCGTTGATGGCGCCCGCCTGGTCCGGCGGCCAGACCCGGTGCCGCCGCTGTACTTCGGCGGCTCGTCGGCCGAGGCGGGCCCGGTGGCCGCCCGGTTCAGCGATGTCTATCTGACGTGGGGCGAGCCGCCTGCCGCGGTGGACGCCAAGCTGCGCTGGATGGACGACCTGGCCAGGCAGGCCGGGCGCGCGCTGCGGTACGGTATCCGGCTGCACGTTATCACCAGGGACACCTCGCACGAGGCGTGGCTGCAGGCTAACCGGCTGATCGACGGCGTCGACGAGGCGATGATACGCGAGGTACAGGACGGGCTGGCGCGCAGTGAATCCGAAGGGCAGCGCCGGATGCGCGAGCTCCACCGCGGCTCACCGGACAGCCTGGAGGTCTCGCCGAACCTGTGGGCCGGCATCGGCCTGCTGCGCGGCGGCGCGGGCACGGCGCTGGTCGGCAGCCACGCCGAGGTCGCCGACCGGATAGAAGAGTACGCCGCGCTCGGCATCTCCGAGTTCATCCTGTCCGGGTACCCGCACCTGGAGGAGGCCTACTGGTTCGGCGAGGGCGTGCTGCCCATCCTGGGCCGACGTGGCCGCTGGCAGCATCCCGTGCCGGCCGGCGTAGACGATTCCGCCGGCCCGGCACCGTTCGCCCCCACGCCAGCTCCCGCTCACCCGGCCGCCGTATCGTGAAGCCCTTTACCCGGCCCAACGAACGGCGGTGCCACCCACCGTCACATCACCAGGGCCGGAGGTCGCTGGCATGCGAATAGCGGTAGTAACGGGCAATCCGAAGCCGGCGTCGCGGACCCATGGTGTCGCCCTTGCAGTGGCCAGTGTCCTGTCTGCCGCTCTTGCGTGCCCTGACGCTTCGGCCGCGCCCGCGGTATCCGGCGCTCACCTGGTGGTCGACCTTAGCGAGCATGCCCCGGCCCTGTTCGACCCGTCGGATGCGGAGCTGTCCCGGCTGACCGCGGAGGTTGCCGCCGCTGACGTCGCCATCTTCGCGTCGCCCACCTATAAGGCCTCCTATACCGGCCTGCTGAAAGCATTCCTCGACCGCTACAGCGGCAACGGCCTGGCCGGGACGATCGCGGTGCCGGTCATGACCGGCGGCTCGGCCGGTCATTCCCTCGCCGTCGAGGTTCACCTGCGGCCGGTTCTGGTCGAGCTGGGCGCGACGGTTCCCGCTCGCGGCCTCTACGTCACCGAACCCGAACTCCCCGAGCAGGACGCGGTGATCGCCAGGTGGGCCGCTACCGCGATTCCCCTCGTTGGTGGTGCGCTCGCCGCTCATGAAGCCAATGATGCGTACTTGCCGCGAAAGTAAACCAGCGGCGCGGCCCGGCTGGCGCCGGTCTCGACGTAACGTACCCGGCCGACCACGATCTCGTGGTCGCCGCCGGGCAGGCAGTGCTCCACCGTGCATTCCATGACCGCGAGCACGTTCTCCAGCCTGGGGCTTCCGGTCAGGCCGTGCCGGTGCCGCACCCCGTCCCAGGCCGCCGCCAGTCCGCGCCGGGCGAAATTCGCCGACAGCTGCCGTTGCGCGGCCGCAAGCACGTTCAGCACGAACGCGCCGTGCCCGTGGATCGCCTGCAGCGTCAGGCTGTCGACGTCGAAACAGGCGAGCACCAGCGGCGGGTCGAGCGATAGCGAGGTGACCGCGTTGGCCGTGGTGCCCACCGGGCTGCCATCGGCGCTGAGAGATGTGATGACAGTGACGCCGGTCGCGAAATGGCCCATGGCGTGCCGGAACTCGGCGGCCGAGACCTGTGTGGCGGGAAGCCGACCCGCTGCGGTCATGATTAGGCCTGCCCGACCGGCACGGCGGACCTCCTGTCAGCTAGCGCCATGACCACAGTGCTATCAAGCGGGCGTAATAGTCAAGCATTACGGTCGAATTAGTAGAATTTAGGGCCGAGGTTACGGCTGCAGGCGCTGCTGTGGCCGGGCGGGGACGATCATCGTGGCGGCCGGGCCGCTCGTCAGGGTGGCGGGCAGCCCGAGGACCTGGCAGCGGTCGAAGCCGTGG
>JASHVM010000475.1:0-11478 GCA_030044595.1 Streptosporangiaceae bacterium | reverse complement strand
TGATCGGCATGGGCATCATCTCCTGGCTGGGCCAGTTCCCGCTCAAGGGCACCGGCGGCGCGCCGCCGATCAACACGTTCCGGATCCCGTTCTGGTGGGACATGCTGATCGTGATCATCTTCAGCCTGGTCATCTACTACTGGGCGATGTACACCGGCCTACCGCGCGAAGAGACGCTCGACCTGGTCGCCAGGCAGAGCGGAGTAGACGAACTGCCGGACACCGGGCTGCACCACTGAGCCCGGCGCACTGCTAGCCCGAGTGGGTCCCGTCAGCTGACGGGACCCACTCGCGTTTTGCGCCGGAGGGCACGCTCGGCGTGGCGGCGCGTTCCACCGCGGCCCGTTCGGAAAAAGAAAAGGCACGGACCGGTGCCCGGGAACGGTCGTTACTGGCAGTAAGCGTTGCGACGCGGGCGGTGGCGGGCGGAAAACGCCTTGACTTAGTTGATTTCACAGATCTAGCGTTGTGATATCAATTTAACCGAGGCGGTGAGCTGGATGAGAGCGAAGCGGGCTGGGCGTGCGGGTCCTGGGGCGGGGCGGGCTGGGCGTGCGGGTTCCGGGGTGCGGCTGTTGGTCCCTGTGACCTTGCTCGTCACGATAACGGTGCTGGCCACGGGGTGCAGCGGCGGCAGCCCGGCGCCGGTCAGTACGGCATTCTCCGGCGCGGCGACGCCGGCCGGATCGTGGCCGTACCCGAACGGCGACCTGGCCAACACCAGGAACGCGCCGGAGGGGACGATCTCGGCGGCGAACGTATCGGGGCTGCGGGAGGCGTGGGCGTTCAAGCTGGCCGGCCCGGCCGCCGCCGGCGTCTCGGGGGTCGGCTCGCTGACCGCGCCGCCGGTCGTGCAGGGCGGCGTCGTGTACCTGCAGGACGAGGACGCCAACGTCTACGCGGTGGCGCTCGCCACCGGCAAGCTGAAGTGGGAGTACCAGGTCAACATCCCGGAGAAGAGCGGCCCGGGGCCGGACGGGGTAGCGGTCGCGGGCGGCGCCGTGTACGGGGACACGTCGACCACGGCGTTCGCGCTGAACGCCGCGACCGGCAAGACGATCTGGGTCGACAGCAACCTGCTGAACGGCGGCCAGGGGGCGTTCGAGATCCAGCCGCAGGTGGCGGACGGCCGGGTGTACATAGCGAGCGCCTACGGCTCCGGGCCCGGCGGCGGGGTGCTGATGGCGCTGGACGCGTCAACCGGCCACCTGCTGTGGAAGTTCGACACGGTCATCGGCGTGGGCGCGGGCGTGCAGGCTCTCGGCCTCGGCTCGGGCGGGGCCTGGGAGACGCCGCTGGTCGGCAGCGACGGCTCGGTGACGTTCGGCATCGGGAACCCGTACCAGAGCATCGGCGAGGCCATCGCGCATCCGTCGCGGCAGCTTTACACCGACAGCGAGGTGAACCTGGACGCGGCGACCGGGAAACTGCGCTGGTACTACCAGGCGGTGCCGAACGACTTCATGGACCACGACCTGCAGGCGTCGCCGATCTCGGCGACGATCGGCGGGGTCCCGGTGATCATCACCGGCGGCAAGGTGGGGTACGTCTACGCGCTGAACGCGCGGTCCGGCGCGCTGATCTGGAAGACGCCGGTCGGCGAGCACAACGGGCACGACAACGACTCCCTGCTGGCGCTGTCGCACAAGCTCACGGTCAAGTATCCGTACACGATAGAGCCGGGATCGCTGGGCGGCATCCTGTCGAACATGTCGGTAGCGGATGGGAGCGTGTACGTGGCTACCATCGACCTCCCGATCATCTATACCGGCCCGAGCTCGGTCACCGGTAACAAGGCCGGCGGTCCCGAAACCGGGCAGGTGGAGGCGCTCAGCCTGGCCACCGGCAAGGTCGAGTGGGACACCAAGTTCGCCACGATGCCACTCGGCGCGGCCACGGTCTCCAACGACCTGGTCTTCACCACGCTCTACACCGGTGCCCTGGTCGCTCTCAACCGCGACACGGGCGCGGTCGTCTACCGGCGTCAGCTGCCCACGTCGACGAACGCGCCGATCGCCGTGTTCGGCAACACGGTCCTGGTCCCGGCGGGCGGGCCCCAGACGTCGGCTTCGGGCGGGGGCGGTAACCCGCAGCTCGTGGCCTACACGGTGCCCTGAACGGCGTCAGCCGGTAGCGGGCGCGCCCGCTACCGGGCGCGGGGGCGCCGGTAGCGGGTCAGCAGGCGGCCCTCGATGAGGGCCGCCGGGACCGCGCCGAAGCGGCGGCTGTCGACGGCTCCGGCGGCGGGGTTGTCGGATTCGAGCCACCAGCCGCCGTCGGCGCGGCGGGCGGCGCGCTTGATGATGAGCAGGTCCGGCCGGGCCGGATGGCGGGCGAGCACGATCTGGCCCGGGCGGATCCGGCGGGTCCGGCGGACCAGCAGCCAGTCGCCGGGGCGCAGGGCAGGCTCCATGGAGCGTTCGGCGACCTTGACCCGAAGTATCGGCCAGTGCACGCATCCCTCCCGGTGTCGACGCAGGCGGGCGGGGTAGTGTCGGGTCTGCAAGCTAACGAGTCGGAGAAAGGGAATCGATGAGGCTGCTCACACGCCTGCTTGAGCCGAGGACCACCGCCTACGCCCACTGCGACCTGCCCTGCGGAGTCTACGACCCGGCGCAGGCCAGGATCGAGGCGGAATCGGTCAAGGCCATCGACGAAAAGTACCAGCAGAACACGGACCCCGAGTTCCGGGCCCGCTGCCTGATCATCAAGGAACAGCGCTCCGAGCTGGTCAAGCACCACCTCTGGGTGCTGTGGACCGACTACTTCAAGCCGCCGCACTTCGAGAAGTACCCGCAGCTGAACCAGCTGTTCAACGAGGCCACCAAGCTAGCAGGCGCCGCGGGCACGAAGGGCAGCACGGACGTCTCCAAGGCCGACGAGCTGCTGGGCAAGATCGAGGAGATCAGCAAGATCTTCTGGGAGACCAAGCAGGCCTAGCGGACTCCGGACCGGCTATCGTGGATCGTTACCAGTGGTAACGATCCACGATAATTGTGCGGCGGGTGAGTAGGGGTCCGGGCCGCCGCGGCGTGTTCATCGCCGTGAGCTGGGGGGGTAGGTTACTTGCAGTGGGCGGCGACCGCTAGGGCGCCCCGGAGGAGAGACGTGACCGAAGACACCGCCGCGACGACGGCTTACGGGTCCTTGCCGGGCCAGCGTGACGTCGGCGCGGCGCTGCCTGAGCGCGAGACCAAGGACCGCGTGAAGGTGAGCATGCCCGCCGAGGGCGCGTACCTTTCCGTCCTCCGGACGGCGACCGCGGGCCTGGCGGCAAGGCTTGACTTCACCCTCGACGAGATCGAGGACCTGCGTATCGCGGTGGACGAGGCGTGCGCGATGCTGCTGGTCCAGGCGATACCGGGCTCCAACCTGGAGTGCGCCTTCGACCTCGGCGCCGCAGAGATGACGATCACCGTATCGGTGGTCTCCGCGCACCCGCGCATCCCCGCCCCGGACACCTTCGCCTGGACCGTGCTGTCCGCTCTGGCCGGGACCGTCGACTCCCGGGTCGGGCCGGGCGATCAGGTGGCGATCGTCCTGCGCAAGCGCCGGGAAACTCCGGGGTCCGGGTGAGCAGCGAATTCGAGGTCCAGGTGACCGAAGAGTTCGAGCTAGTCCAGGCCGAGGCGGCGATGCGGATTGAGCACGGGTCACCGCCGGACCGGGCCCGGGCCCGGGAGCTGTTCGAGCGGCTCGCGGTACTGCCCGCCGGGGATCCGGAGCGGGCCAGGATCAGGGGCTACCTGGTCGAGCTGCACCTCCCGCTGGTGGAATACCTCGCGCGCCGGTTCCGCAACCGGGGCGAGTGGCTCGACGACCTGACCCAGGTCGCGACGATCGGGCTGATCAAGTCCATCGACAGGTTCGATCTGGACCGCGGCGTGGAGTTCTCCACCTACGCCACGCCCACGATCGTGGGCGAGATCAAGCGGCACTTCAGGGACAAGGGCTGGGCGGTGCGGGTACCGCGCCGGCTGCAGGAGCTCAAGCTCTCGCTCACCAAGGCCATCGGCGAACTGGCGCAGCGCGAGGGGCGCGCGCCGACGGTCAGCGAACTGGCCGCGCACCTGCAGATGAGCGAGGAAGACGTGCTGGAGGGGCTCGAGTCGGCCAACGCCTACTCCACCGTGTCGCTCGACGCGCCGGATTCGGGCGACGACGACGCGCCCGCGGTCTCGGATTCGCTGGGCATGGTCGACGACGCGCTGGAAGGCGTCGAGTACCGGGAGTCGCTGAAGCCGCTGCTCGAGCAGCTGCCGCCGCGGGAGAAGAAGATCCTGCTGCTCCGGTTCTTCGGCAACATGACCCAGTCGCAGATCGCCGCCGAGCTGGGCATCTCGCAGATGCACGTGTCCCGGCTGCTGGCCCGGACGCTGGCCCAGCTCAGGGAGGGCCTGACCACGGAGGACTGAGCGCGCGGGCTGGCGTGGTGCGGCGGCGGCTCAGGGGCCGTGTGGCGAGGGCGGCTCGGAGGGCCAGTTATCGGCCGTGCTGGTTCTCCACGGGCGGGTCTTCTTCCGGCGGGCGGTTGAGCGCGCGCAGGCTGGCCGGGGTCAGCAGGCCGGCCAGGCAGACGCCCGCCAGCAGCAGGGCGGGCACGCCCCATTCGGGCCGGTTCCCGTCGAGCAGGGTGACGCCCCCGATGATCACGAACAGCTGCGTCATGGCGGCGGGGATGCGGCTCCACGGCCTGGCCCTGGCCAGGGCCACGGCGATGACCGCAACGCCGGCGGCCGTGCCGAACGCGATCAGGGTGAGCGCGATCCCGCTGAGCAGCTGGTAGGACCGCCCGTCCACGGTCGAGGCGGCCCCGAACACGCCCGCCACGGCCAGGCCGAGCGCCTCGATCAGCTGCGCCGCCGCGGCCAGGCGCAGCGCTATCGGGCGCCGGCCCGCGGGCTCCGGGGAGCTCGCCGGCGGCGCAGGCGGGCTCGGCCTAGTCGGTCGCGTCGCCATGTCGCATATACCCATCCCTCGACGATCCAGGGGGCCGTACAGGCTCCCAGCTTAGGCGGCGGCTAGCCTGGGCGGGTGCGCGGCATCCTGATCGTCAACCCGCATGCCACGACCGCCGAGGACCACGCTCCGGACCAGGTGACCCGCTCGCTGGCCGGCCTGGTCGACCTCGATGTCGAACACACGCGGCACCGCGGCCACGCGCACGAGCTGGCGGCGGCGGCGGACGGCGACCTCGTGCTCGTGCTCGGCGGCGACGGCGCGGTCAACGAGGCGGTCAACGGGGTCATGGCCCGAGTCGGGCCCGACGGCTCACGGCCGCCGCTGATCGGGGTCATACCCGGCGGGGGCGGGAACGTCCTGGCGCAGGCGCTCGGCCTGCCGGTCGATACCGAGGCGGCGATCGCCAGGGTCAAGGAGGCGCTCGCGGCGGGGAGGTACCGGACCATAGGGCTCGGGCTGGCCGGAGACCGGTACTTCACGTTCAGCGCGGGCCTCGGCCTGGACGCCGAGGTGGTGCACGAGGTAGATCAATTGCGCGAGGCTGGCCGGCGCGAGAGCGCGTCGTTGTACTTGCGGGCCATGGTGCGCCGGTACTACCGCGGCACCGACCGGCGGGCGCCGGCGCTGACGCTGGAGCGCGGCGGGCAGCCGCTGGCCGCTGACCTGTTCATGGCGATGGTGACCAACAGATCGCCGTGGACGTACTTTCGCGGCCGGGCGCTGCTGCCCGTCCCGGACCCGGATTTCACCTCCGGGCTCGATCTGCTCGGCCTGCGGCGGCTGGGGCTCATCACCATCGGCAGCCTGCTGGGCCAGATGCTGTTGGTCCGCAGCCGCCCACCCCGGGGACGGCACCTGCTGTCCCTGCGGGGCGCGGACGCGTTCACCCTCCGCGCCCTGCGGCCCATCGCCTTCCAGGTCGATGGGGAGTATCTCGGCGAGACCAAGGCCGTCGAATTCCGGTTTGTCGCGCAAGCGATGCGCGTGCTGGTGTGAGGCGCCGGACCAGCTCTGGTGGCGCGGCGGCGGCTTTGCGGTGGCTTTGCGGCGACTTTGCGACGACGCGAGCAAAATGTGATCGATCTGACATTAAATTGAGCCCGACGTTGGCCGTGGGCTCTTGCGCATGTCAACCGACGTTGAGAGGCTTGTCGTGATGTCTGGCGCGGGGGCGCCTCGCACGTGTCATCAGCTGAGATGGCAAGTACGTCGCCTTCTGGGGCACGTTCGGGTCGGCTTGCGGCCCGTCCGGGTTCTGCTCGGCATCGCAACGGTTCCGGGAACGTGGACCGCGCTGTTTGTACGGTAAAGCTCGTGAATTACTTCACAAGCTAGCTATATAGAAGACGCGCACGCCGGGCGCTTCCGCGGGCGGCCGGCCACTCAGAAGGAGTGGACATCATGGACTGGCGCCACGAAGCCGCCTGCCGTGAGGTGGACCCTGAGCTGTTCTTCCCCATCGGGAACAGCGGTCCGGCGCTGCTCCAGATCGAGGAAGCCAAGCAGGTCTGCTGCCGGTGCTCCGTGATGGACGAGTGCCTGCGCTGGGCCATCGACAGCGGCCAGGACGCCGGCGTCTGGGGCGGGATGAGCGAAGACGAGCGCCGCGCGCTCAAGCGCCGCACGATCCGGCTCCGCGCCCGCGCGCACGTCTGACGGCTCTGCTGGTCTCGGCCGCGCCGGGGCTAGTCGTGTCCGACCCGAAGGTCCACTATCGCCTCGGTCCCGCCGCCCGGCCTGGGTCTGACTCGCAGCCTTCCGCCAAGTTCGCTGACCACCAGCGTGCGCACGATCTGCAGGCCGAGGCTGGTGGCCGAGTCCAGGTCGAACCCGGCCGGCAGGCCGACTCCGCTGTCCGCGACGGTAACCGTCAGCCGGTCCGGTTCGCGCACTGCGATGACCTCGAGCAGGCCGTGGCCGTTCGCGGCCTGGGGGAAGCCGTGCTGCAGGGCGTTCTGCAGCAGTTCGGTCAAGACCATGGCCAGCGGCGTGGCCACCGAGGCGGAAAGCGGGCCGAATGACCCGGTGATCTTCGGTGTCACCCGGACCTCGGGCGCGGACACCTCACCCGCCATCATCGCGACCCGGTCCGCGATGTCGTCGAAATCGACGAGCTCTTCCGGAGCGTGGGCCAGGGTCTCGTGCACCACCGCGATCGACCCGACCCGGCGGACCGCCTCGTCCAGCGCGGCGCGCGCCTCCGGGGCCTGCAGCCGCCGGGCCTGCAGCCGCAGCAACGCGGCGACGGTCTGCAGGTTGTTCTTTACCCGGTGATGGATCTCCCTGATCGTGGCGTCCTTGGTCATCAGCTCGCGCTCGCGCAGGCGCAACTCGGTGACATCCCGCACCAGGATCAGGGCACCGATCCTGGTCCCGTCGACGATCAGGGGAATCGCGCGGAGCTGAACCACCGATCCGTTCCCGTCCACTTCCGCCGCGCGGGGCGCCCGGCCGGCGGCCACCACCATGAGCGACTCGTCCAGCGGCTCGTCGGACGCGCTCAGCGCGGCGGTCACGGCGGCGAGTTCGGCGCCGATCAGGTCGGCGGCCAGGCCGAGACGGCGGTAGGCCGACTCCGCGTTCGGGCTGGCGTAGGTGACACGCCCGGACGGGCCGAGCCGAAGCAGCCCGTCGCCCACCCGCGGCGACCTGACCAGCATGGCCGCTGCACCGGGGAAGGGAAACGCGCCCTCCGCCACCATCTTGGCCAGATCGTCGCCGCCCTGCAGGTAGGTGAGCTCGAGCCGGCTCGGCGTGCGGGCCGAGTTCAGGTTGGTGCACCGTTCGATAACGGCGATCACCTGGCCCGCCCGCGTCACCGGAACGCCTTCGGCGCGTACCGGGACGCCGTTGGTCCAGTCCGGGTCGCTCTCCCGCCAGACGCGCCGTTCGTCTCTGGCCGCCTCGAGCAGGCGCTGGTCCTCGGGCCGGGCGAACGTGCCGACGACATCGTCCTGGAGCGAGGTGGGACCGGTCGTCGGCCGCATCTGGGCGATCGCCAGCCAGCCGCTGCCGTCGCGGACCGGCGCCCACAAGACCAGGTCGGCGAAGGAAAGGTCGGCGAGAAGCTGCCAGTCCGAGACCAGCGCGTGTAGCCACTCGAGGTCGGCGTCAGACAGGTTGGTGCGCCTGCGGGCCAAGTCATTCAGCGTGGGCACGGTTTTATCATCGCATCCGGGCGGACATCATTCCCGATCCGCCGTCCAGGCGGGGCGCGACTATGTCAGAGTTGACGTTAACCCTTCATTAAGGCAATGATTCCGGATGATTGCTTCTCTGCTGCCGGCCAACGATCCCAGCCCCGAACCCGGTGCGGGCGTGGCGACGAAGCTGCCCAAGTACTACCAGGTCAAGCGACAGCTGCTGGAACTGGTCGCCACCCTGGACTCCGGCAGTCCCGTTCCGCCGGAGCGAGAGCTCGCGCGCTTGTACCGGACCTCGCGGACCACGGTCAGGCAGGCCCTCGCCGAGCTGGTCATCGAGGGCCGGCTGCTGCGCATGCAGGGCAAGGGGACGTTTGTCGCCAAGCCCAAGGTCGCCCAGGTGCTCGAGCTGGCCAGCTACACCGAAGGCATGCGGGCGCACGGCCTGCACCCGCAGACCAGGATCCTCGAGATCGGGTACGTCACCGCGGACGAGCAGCTCGCCGCGCTGCTCGGCATCCGCGCAGGCGGCCGCGCGCTGCGCATCCACCGGCTGCGGCTCGCCGACGGCGAGCCGATGTCGATCGACAGTTCGCACCTGCCCGCCCGGCGCTTCCCCGGCCTGCGCAAGCAGCTGCAGCGGCAGATGTCGTTGTACGAGACGCTGCGCGCGGCGTACGGCATCCAGCTCGCCGAGGCGGAGGAGACGATCGAGACGGTGCTGGCCGACCCGCATGACGCGCGGCTGCTCGGGGTGGACCCGGGCCTGCCCCTGCTGCTGCTGTCGAGGCACGCGTTCGACGTCACCGGCGAGCCGGTCGAGTGGGCGCAATCGAAGTACCGCGGGGACCGGTACAAGTTCATCACCAGGCTGCGCCGGTAGCGCTGTCGCCGGCGCACGAATGTCGGCAGGGCACCCGGCCAACGGCCAGATAAGCTGTGGCAGTTTCGTTTTCGCGGCCGCACAAGCGTAAGGACGGAAGGTCCGATTCGAGCGCGGGCTACCAGCTGGTAGCGTCGCCTGTGTGGTGCGGATCTCCGGTCACGGCGGGGTGCAGGCGCTGGCGGTGGCGCGACGGCACGGTGTGTCAGCCCTGTTCACGCTGTCCGGCGGGCACGTGTTCCCGATCTATGACGCGTCGGTCAAGGGGGGTCAGCCGGTGCGGCTGGTCGACGTGCGGCACGAGCAGACCGCGGTTTTCGCGGCTGAAGCGACCGCGCGGCTGACCCGGGCACCCGGGCTGGCCGTGGTGACCGCGGGCCCGGGCGTGACCAATTCGGTGAGCGCGGTGACCACCGCGTGGCTGAACGGCGCGCCGGTGGTGGTGCTGGCCGGGCGCGCGCCCGATTACCGCTTCGGCGCGGGCAGCCTGCAGGAGATTGACCATCCGCCGCTGCTCGCGCCGGTCACCAAGCGGGCGTGGACCGAGCACGCCACGGCCAACGTCGCGGGCTCGGTGGACGAGGCTTTCCGGGTGGCGATGACTCCGCACCGAGGCCCGGTGTTCCTCGATATCTCGCTCGAGGCGATCTACGGGCAGGCCGAGGCCGACCTCCCCGCTTGCGATCCGCCCGCCGCCCGCCCGCCTGACGCGGGCGACGTGGGCCGGATCGCCGCGCTGCTGCGGGCGGCCCGGCGGCCCGTCCTGGTGCTGGGGTCGGACGTATGGCTTACCGGCGCCGAGGACGCGGCCCGGCGGGCCGCCGAAGACCTGCGGCTGCCCGTGATCGCCAACGGGCAGGCGCGTGGGGTGCTTCCCGGCGGGCATGACCTGCTGGTGACCCGCGCCCGGTCGGTCGCGCTGCGCGGCGCCGACCTGGTCATCGTCGCGGGGGCACCGCTTGATTTCCGGCTGGGGTACGGCTCGTTCGGCCCGAAGGAGGCGCCTGCGCAGGTCGTGCACGTGGCCGATGCGCCCGGCGGGATCGCCGCGCACGCTCAGCTGGCGGCTTCGGCGGCAGGTGACCTGGCTGCCTTCTTCACCGGCCTGGTCGCTGAGATCGCCGGTCATCCCGGGTCCGCGGGGCGGGCGCCGACCGCGGCCGCACCGGACTGGGCGCCGCAACTGGCCGAGGCGGTCCGTGCCGGGCGTGCGCTCGACGCTCCGCTGCTGGCCAGCGACGCCGACCCGGTGCACCCGGCTCGGATCTACGGTGAACTGCTCCGGGTGCTCGACGATGACGCGGTGATCATCGGGGACGGCGGCGACTTCGTCTCGTTCGCGGGCAAGTACGTCGAGCCCGCGCGGCCGGGCGGGTGGCTCGACCCGGGACCGTTCGGCTGCCTGGGCACCGGGCTCGGCTACGCGCTCGCGGCCAGGCTGGCGCGTCCTTCGGCCCAGGTCGTCCTGCTGCTCGGCGACGGCGCGGCCGGCTTCTCGCTGATGGACGCCGACACGCTGGTCCGGCACCGGCTGCCGGTCGTCATCGTGTGCGGGAACAACGGCGCCTGGGGCCTGGAGAAGCACCCGATGCGGGCGCTGTACGGCTACGACGTCCTCGCCGACCTGCAGCCCGGCTGCCGTTACGACGAGGTGGTCCGCGCCCTCGGGGGCGCGGGGGAACTGGTCAGCAGCCCGGCCGCGATCGCCCCGGCGCTGCGCCGCGCCTTCGCGGCGGACGCCCCCTACCTGGTCAACGTGGTCACCGATGCCGAGGTGGCGTACCCGCGCTCGACGACCGGGGTGTGAGAGGCCTTCCGGCTAGTCGATGACGGCGATGAGGTCGCCTTCCTGGACCACGTCGCCCTCGGCGACGTGCATCTTCGTGACCACGCCGGGGCCTTCGGCCAGGACCGGGATTTCCATCTTCATCGACTCCAGGATGACCAGGGCGTCGCCGTCGTCGACGTGATCGCCTTCGGCCGCGACCACCTTCCACACGTTGGCGACCATCTCCGCGCGGACCTCAGTCACGGCGACTCCTGTCTTTTGGTTCTGTGGGCCGGACCGTCCTACCTGGGACGCAGCCTGTCTACCAGGGACGTATCGTAGTCCCCGCGGACGAATTCCGCGTTCTCGAGCAGCTCGGAGTGAAAGGGCAGGTTGGTCTTCGGGCCCGCGATGCGGAAGGCGGCCACGGCGTCCCTGGCCCGGGTCAGGGCCTGCCCGCGGTCGGCGCCGTGGACGCAGAGCTTGGCCAGCAGCGGGTCGTAGAACGGCGTCACGGTGTTGCCTGCCTGGTAGCCGGCGTCCACCCTGACGCCCGCGCCCGAGGGTTCTTCCCACGTGGTGATCTGGCCCGGCCCGGGCAGGAACCGGACCGGATCCTCGGCGTAGACGCGCAGCTCGAGCGCGTGCCCGGATGAGCTGACCGCGGCGGGGTCGAACGAGGGCGGCTGGCCCGCGGCGATGAGGAACTGCTGCTCCACCAG
>JASHVM010000474.1:0-2822 GCA_030044595.1 Streptosporangiaceae bacterium | reverse complement strand
GAGCGTGTGGGCAAGATCCGGGTGATCGTCGCGAAGGTGGGGCTCGACGGCCACGACCGGGGCGCGAAAGTGGTGGCCCGGGCGCTGCGCGACGCCGGGGTGGAGGTCATCTATACCGGGTTGCACCAGACGCCGGAGCAGATCGTGGCCGCCGCGATCCAGGAGGACGTGGACGCGGTGGGCCTGTCGATCCTCTCCGGCGCGCACATGACGCTGTTCAGCCGCGTCATCGAGCTGCTGAAGGAACGGGACGCCTCGGACATCGTGGTGTTCGGCGGCGGCATCATCCCGGATGCGGATATCGAGGAGCTGTACCGGATGGGTGTCGCCCGGATCTTCACTCCCGGCGCGCCCACCACGGACATAGTCGCCTGGGTCCGGGCCGAGCTCGGCCACGAGGTGGCCGGGAGCCAGGCGTAGCCGGGGCGTCCCTGCGGCTCGCCGGGCCTCTCCGGTAGGGACGAACGTCCCGTCTTGGCCTTGCCTCAGGCCCTTTCGCTGCTCATCAAGCAGACGTAGAAAGATCACGACCGAAAGGACAAATAGTTTCCCATTTGAGAACATAGCGGTGTGACCACCTAGGAGGAGCGATGAGTAAGACCATCTTGCTGGCCGTCGATGCGGCGTCCCACGACCCCGTCCGGCACGTGGTCGCCGCGGCGGACATGACCCGCGAGTTCAGCCGGGACAGCGGAGATCACGTCATCGTCCTGCATGTGCACGAATTCGCCACCGGCCGGTTCGGCCGGATACGGGTGGATTGCGGCGACGGCGAAGGCGAAGGCGTGGTCGAGAAGATCGTGGCCGACCTGAAGGCGGCGGGCGTCAGCGCGGAAGGCGAGATCCGCGAGACCAACGTCGGTCATATCGCGTCGGCCATCTTGCACGCGGCCGACGACCACGAGGCGCGGCTGGTGGTGCTGGGCTCGAGCAGCCGCACCGACCTGCCCCGCACGCTGCTGGGCAGCGTCGCCAGCCGGCTGCTGCACATGTCCACCCGGCCGGTCCTCATCGTGCCCCGGCCAGACACCCACGCCCAGCCGGCCTTATCGCCGGCCGCCGCCGCCGCGGCCGCGGCGGCGGCAGATCGCGGCTAGCGGACCGGCGGGTGAACGACCGCGACCGGGCAGGGCGAGTGGTGCAGCAGAGCATGGACCACCGAGCCGAGGCTCACGCCCTCCGGACCGCCGAGGCCGTGCGAGCCGACCACGAGCATCTGAGCCCCGGCCGCGGCGGCCAGCAGCGCCGGCCGCGGCGAGCCGACCGCCACCTGCCGCAGCACGGTGACCTCAGGGTGCTCCTTTTCCTGCACCGTCATGATGTGGCTGAACTCTTCCTCCATCTGCCGCGCGCCGAGCCTGCCGGACGAATCCGCCAGGGCGCACACCGCCACCAGCGGCACATCGCGCAGAATCGCTTCCTCGAAGGCGAACGCGATCGCGGCCTGCGAGGCCGCCGATCCGTCCGCGCCCACCACGACCAGCCCGGGGAACTGGTTGACCGGCCGCCATTGCCCGCGGACCACCACCAGCCGTCCCTGCCCGTGGCAGGCTACCTGCCAGCAGACCGATCCGAGCAGCGACCCGGCCAGTCCGCCGGTCCCGCGCGACCCGACCACGACCATCTCGGCGGTGCCGCTGCGCTCGCACAGCAGGCGAGCGGGCGGTCCTTCCGCCAGCACGGTACGGACGTCGGCCAGGTCCGGGACCGCCCCGGCGAGCCGCGCCCCGCGGACGAGGATTTCCTCACCCCGCTGCCGGATACGGTCCCGGGCTCGCCCGTCGCCGCGCAGCGCCAGCTCATCTGGCGGGCAGGCGAGGAAGATGGTCAGCACGGTCCCGCGGGCCCAAGCTTCCCTGGCGGCCCAGCGCAGTGCCTCGTCGCCGCCTGACGACCCGTCGTACCCGGCTATGATCCCGTCAGTCATCCCAGTCATGGCGACCTCCTTTGCCCGCTGGACGTGACCTGGGTGGCCTATCACCACCTTCAATCTCGTCCCTGCGCAGTCCGGCTAACAGGGAAGAAGGTCCCGAGCAGGGTCCCCGCCTAACGGGCCGAGCAGACGGTCCCGCACCGCCACCACTCCCTGGACGCGGCGGACCTGACGAGGACTCGCGGATAAAGCCGGGTACCGCCTGGGGAGCGCCGCGCGCACGTGACCAAGGTCGCCGAGGTACGTGCCATCCGCCCCTGGCGCTGGCCGGCCCGGTGTCATGCGATCGAGGCGGAACTATAGGAACCAGCAGAGAAAGGCGGACCAGATGAGCACTCTGCTACACAGGGACCCCAAGAATATCTTCCCGGACCTGGTGGACTGGTTCGAGGAGCCCTTCCTGACGCTTCGTCCCTACCTGGGCCAGCCGATCAGGGTCGAGGAGTACCTCGAGGGCGACCACTACGTTATCCGGGCGGAACTGGCCGGGATCGACCCGGAGAAGGACGTTGAGGTCACGGTCGGATCCGGGTACCTGACCATCCGCGCGGAGCGGTCGGACACGATCGAGGGCAAGCACCGGTCGGAGTTCCGGTACGGCTCGTTCAGCCGCACTCTCACGCTGCCGGTCAACGCGGACGAGGACGCGGTCACGGCCGGCTACCGCGACGGGATCCTCACCGTCTCCGTCGGGCTGAAGACCGAGCAGAAGGCCCCGGCCAAGAAGATCGAGGTCGCCACCGGCAAGTAGGACGACCGCGCCGAGCCTGGCCGCGCCTCCCGGGGCGCGGCCGAGGCGTGCCGGCTAGACAGAACTATCCGGACGACGAGATGCAGCTGACATGACACACAAGAACGACCGGGTCCTATCGGTCAAGGAACTGGCCCG
>JASHVM010000473.1:0-2716 GCA_030044595.1 Streptosporangiaceae bacterium | reverse complement strand
CCCTTGGCGATCAGGCGGTTGGCCTGCCACGCCTCGCGGTAGTTGGCGAAGTGCGAGCCGATGATGCGCTTGAGGCTCATCCACAGGTACCGGTTGTCGTACTCGTGCATGAATCCCGAGGTCGAGGCGCAGGTCAGGATCGTGCCGCCCTTGCGCGTCACGTACACCGAGGCGCCGAACGTCTCCCGGCCGGGGTGCTCGAAGACGATGTCGACGTCCTCACCGCCGGTGAGCTCGCGGATCCTGGCCCCGAAGCGCTTCCACTCCTTGGGGTCCTGGGTCTTCTCGTCCTTCCAGAACTGGTAGCCCTCCGCGCTGCGGTTGATGATCAGCTCGGCGCCCATCGACCGGCACAGTCCCGCCTTGTGCTCGCTGGACACCACGCAGATCGGGATCGCCCCGCCGGCCAGCGCGTACTGGGTGGCGTACGCGCCCAGGCCGCCGCTGGCCCCCCAGATCAGCACGTTGTGACCCTGCTTCATCGAGGCGCCGTTATCCGAGACCAGCTGCCGGAACGCGGTCGAGTTCACCAGCCCCGGCGTCGCGGCCTCCTCCCAGGTCAGGTGCTTCGGCTTGGGCATCAGCTGGTTGGTCTTGACCAGCGCCAGCTCGGCCAGGCCGCCGAAGTTGGTCTCGTAGCCCCAGATGCGCTGTTCGGGGTCGAGCATCGTGTCGTTGTGGCCGTCGGCGCTTTCCAGCTCCACCGACAGGCAGTGCGCCACGACTTCCTCGCCCGGCTTCCACACGGTCACCCCCGGGCCGGTGCGCAGCACCACGCCGGCCAGGTCCGAGCCGACCACGTGATACGGCAGGTCGTGCCGCGCGGTCAGCGGCGAGAGCCGCCCGTAGCGGCGCAAGAACGCGAAGGTGGGCACCGGCGAGAAGATCGAGCTCCACACCGTGTTGTAGTTGACCGAGCTGGCCATGACCGCGATCAGCGCCTCGCCCAGGCCGAGTTCGGGGACGGGCACCTCCTCGGTGTGCAGCGACTGGCGGGGGTCCCGGTCGCGGGCATCCAGGCCGTCGAACATGTGCTCCTCGTCCCGGTGCAAGGTGACGGCCCGGTACGCCTCCGGCAGCGGGAGCGCGGCGAAATCCGCGGGCTGGCTGCCGGGGTCGAGGATGGTGTCCAGGATTTCCTTCACGGCTGCCTCCAACCACCTTCAGCGTCACCCGCCGCCCGGGACGCGAAAAGCGGCAAAGGGCACCTGGCCGCGGGACCAACGGCCCGTCCGGCGACGCCGGGAATCCCAGCGTGAACGAGAACGGAGCGGGCGCACCACGGGCCGTTCGGTATAAAAAAAGAGATTTTTTATTTTTTCCGAACGGCCCGTGGTTTTTGCGGCCGGAAAAGCTGGCCGACGGTGGTTGCTGGGAAAACGCCGGCAGGCGTATTTTCTGGAACAGCGAAGGTGGGGAGGGTTCCATGACCGACGTCGGGCGGATGCAGGCCGAGACCGTCGAGGTTGCGCCGGTCCCGCCGCGGGCGCGGATCCAGGTGGTTCCGCTCAGGGGGCTGCCGATCGTGGCCGCGGTCGTGGTGTTCGTCATCGTGTCGATCGCGGGCAACTGGCTGTGGGCCCTGACCTTCTGCCACGTGGTCGGCGGAGCGCTGTGGACGGCGATCGACCTGTTCGTCGGGCTGATCATCGGGCCGATCCTGGGCCGGCTGTCCATCCCGGCCCGGGCCGAGTTCGCGGCGCGGTTCATGCCCAAGATGGTCCTGCTCATGCCGACGCTGGTGCTGATGACGCTCGCGGCCGGGTTCCAGCTGGCGCTGAAGGAGGGCAACCTCGCGCCGTCCAACCCGAACCACGCCTGGCTGATCGTCTCGTTCTGCGTCGTCGGCGTGATGGCCGTGATCGCGCTCGGCGTGCTCGAGCCGGCCAACATCGCCGTCCTGTTCGAGATGCGCAAACAGCGGCCGGACGGCGCGGTCATCGCCCTGCTGATGAGGCGGTTCGTCTACACCGCGGGGATCACCGGGCTGATGCAGGTCGCGACGCTCATCATCATGACCAGGGTGGCGACCCAATGAGCGCCGACCTGACCGCCACGGCGGCGCCGACGGCCGGCCGGCGGTTCCCCCCGGTCGCCGCGCTGACCATCGTCTCGCTGGCCCTGGTCGTCATCGGCGGGATCCTGATGGCCTCCTACGTTCCCCGCAGGCCGCCGCTCGGCGTGCCGGTCGCCCTGACCGTGATCAGCGCGGCGCTGTTCCTGACCAGCGTGTTCCTGCTGTCCAGGCTCGAGCAGTTCGCGTGGCCGCGGTTCTTTGTCGTGTTCCGGTGGGCGCTGCTGGCCTACGTGATCTCGGCCGGGATGATCGGCTTCGCGTTCATCTACGACCACACCCGGGGCGCTCCGCTGGCCCTGGTGCTGGTGATGCTGGTGATCTTCGCGCTGGACGTGCCGCTCGTCGTCGCGTTCACGGCGGCGCAGTACTCATCGCCGCCGCACTCAGCGACCTAGGTTGCGCAGCAGCAGCGTCTCGGCCAGGCAGGCGCGTTCGAACGTCGCGAGGTGCAGGCTCTCGTTCGCGCCGTGCGCGCGGGTATCGGGGTCTTCCACCCCGGTGACGAGGATCTCGGCGTCCGGCACGGCCTCGGCGTAGGCGGTGACGAACGGGATCGAGCCGCCGGCGCCGACGTCGACGGCGGGCCTACCCCACGCTTCGGCCAGCGCCGCGTGCGCGGCCCGGTACGCGGGCCCGCCG
>JASHVM010000049.1:0-6795 GCA_030044595.1 Streptosporangiaceae bacterium | reverse complement strand
GTACGTCCGCCAGGGCGAGACCGAGACCGCGCGGGCCAACGCGGAGGTCATCGTCTGCGGCGGCACGGTCAACAGCCCGCAGCTGCTGATGCTGTCCGGCGTCGGGCCGGCCGACCACCTGATGGAGCAGGGCATCGACGTGCTGGCCGACAGCCCGGGGGTCGGCGCGAACCTCAGCGATCATCCGGTGCTGCCGGTCGTCTGGTCGACGCCCAGGCTCCGCGGCCTGTGGGAGAGGGCCGGCAATAGGGGCTTCCTGCGCTGGAAGCTGACTCACCGCGGCCCGGTGACCAGCAACCTGGTGGAGTCGGGCGGCTTCGCGCACTCCGAGCCGGGGCTGCTCGCGCCGGACCTGCAGTTGCACGTGCTGCCCGGGCCGTACCGCGACCAGGGCCTGGCCGATCCGGCGCAGCGGGCGATGTCGGTGCTGGTCGCCTTGGTCGACGTGCAGAGCCGGGGCCGGATCAGGCTGCGCAGCGCCGACCCCAGGTACCGGCCGGCCATCGACCCGGGTTACCTGTCCGATGCCGGGGACGTCCGGGCGCTCGTCGCGGGACTGAAACTGGCCAGGGAGTTCGTGACGGCCCCGCCGATGGCCGCGATCTGCGAGAGCGAACTCGCCCCCGGTGCGCACCTGCGCTCCGACGCGGAGCTGGTGGACTACGCGCGGACCAACGTGGCCACCCTCTACCACCCGGTCGGCACCTGCGCCATGGGCGGCGGTTCGCGGTGGAACAGCGTGGTCGACCCCGAACTCCGGGTGCGCGGAGTTGCCGGCCTGCGCGTCGTGGACGCTTCGGTGATGCCGACGGTAACCCGGGGCGACACCAACGCGCCCACGATCGCGATCGCCGAGCGCGCCGCCGATCTGATCGCCGGCCGTGCCCCGCTGACCCCGGTCGACCCGGCCGATGCCGTCGACGCCATGGTGATCGCCGGCGCCGGGACCCCGGCCCGCGGCCTGATGGACACCCCCGGGGCCTAGCGAGCCCGCCCCAGCGAGCCCGCCCCGGCGAGCCCGCCGAGCGAGCCCGGCCTATTGAGCCCGGCCCGGTCCCTTGGGCCGGTACAGCCGGCCGTGCAGCAAGGTGACCAGCGTGACGACGCGCCGCATGTCGCGGTCGGTCCGCCCGAACGACAGGAGGTTCAGCAGCGGCCGGAACCGCTGCCGCGTGATGGCCTTGGACCTGGTGAACTCGCGCAGCCCGTCCGCGCCGTGGATCCGGCCGAACCCGGATTCCCCCCACCCGCCGAACGGCAGCGCGGGCACGGTGGCGAAGCCGATCACCGAGTTGACCGAGGTCATCCCGGTGCGCAGGGAACGCGCGACGCTCATCCCCGCCGAACGATCCTTGCTGAACACCGCCGATCCAAGCCCGTAGCGCCCCGCGTTGGCGTACGACACCGCCTCCGCCAGCCCGGCCACCGGCGTCACGGTCACGATCGGCCCGAGCGTCTCGTCCGTCACCGCCGCGCTGGTCTCCGGAACGTCCGTCAGCACCACCGGCCGCACGTACGGGGGAGCCACCGAATCCGGCCTGCCCACCGCCGGCCGGGCGCCCAGGGCCAGCGCGTCCGCCACGTGCTTGGCCACCACCTCCGCCTGCTCGGGCCTGGTCATCGGCCCGTAGGCGGCGCCGGCGTCGTCGCCCGGCCGCAGCGCGGACACCCGCTGGGTCAGCCGCTCGAGGAAGGAGTGGTACACCTCGTCGGCCACGTACACGCGCTCGATCCCGACGCAGGTCTGCCCGGCGTTGGACATCGCTCCCCAGGCGGCGGCGTCGGCGGCGGCGTCGAGGTCGGCGTCGGCGCCGACCAGCAGGGCGTCCTTGCCGCCGCATTCGGCCACGACCGGGGTCAGGGTGTCCGCCGCGGCGGCCATCACCTTGCGCGCGGTGGCGGCTGATCCCGTGAAGGCGATCTTGTCCACGCCGCTCCGCGCCAGCGCCTCGCCGGTGCTGCCGCCCCCGGTGACCAGCTGGAGCACCGGAGCCGGGTCGCCGAAGACCTTGAGCGCCTCGCCGAACGAGTACACCAGGGCGGCCCCGGTCGCCGGGGTCAGCTCCGACGGCTTGAAGACGACCGCGTTCCCGGCCGCCAGCGCGTACCCGATCGAGCCCATCGGGGTGAACACCGGGTAGTTCCACGGCCCGATCACGCCGATCACGCCCAGCGGCTGGTATTCCACCGTGGACGCCTGGTTGATGGCCATGAGCCCGCTGCGCACCCGGTGCGGCCGCAGCACCCGGCGCGCGTGCCTGGCGGCCCAGTCCAGGTGGACCACGGCCGCGATGATCTCGAGCTTGGCGTCGTCGAGCGGCTTGCCGTTTTCCTCGTGGATCAGCTGCGCGAGCCGTTCCATGTACCTGACCAGGTACGACTTCCACGCGAGCAGCCGGACCCGCCGCGCCGACCAGCCGAGCCCGGCCCACCACACGGCGGCCTCGCGGGCTGCCGTGACCGCCGCGTCAACCTCGCGCCGCCCATGGACGGGGAAGGTGGCCAGTACTTCCCCCGTGACCGGGTTCACCGTCTCAAGCATCGGTGACCAGTAAAGCACCGCCCGCAAGCCGAAGCTACGCTGGGGTGAAACAGAACCAGGGAGACCCGCGTGCCACGCCCGTACGTCGTGCTCAGCTGCGCCACGTCGGCTGACGGCTACCTGGACGACGCCAGCCCGCGGCGGCTGATCCTGTCCGGCCCGGCCGACTCCGACCGCGTCGACGAGGTCCGGGCGGGCTGCGACGCCATCCTGGTCGGCGCGGGCACGGTCCGCAAGGACGATCCGCGGCTGCTGATCCGCGATCCGCGCCGCCGCGCCCGCCGCGCGGCCCGGGGCCTGCCCGAGCACCCCGCCCGGGTCACCGTGACCGCCACCGGCGACCTGGATCCCGGAGCGCGCTTCTTCGCCCCCGGCGCCGAGCGCCTGGTCTACTGCGCCACCCCCGCCCTCGCTCCCGCCCGTGCCCGGCTGGGCGCCCGCGCCGTACTCATCGACGCCGGTGATCCCCTGTCCCTCGACGCCCTCCTTTCAGATCTGGCCGAACGAAACGTGGTGCGTCTCCTGGTCGAAGGCGGCGCGCTCATCATGGCCGAGTTCCTCGCCCGCGACCTGGCCGACGAACTTGACCTCGCCATCGCCCCGTTCTTCGTCGCCGACCCCGCCGCTCCCCGCCTCGACGTCCCCCCGAACCCCAGCGGCCCCGGCCGCCCCATGACCCTGGCCGGGGTGCAGCGGCTGGAGGACGTAGTGGTGCTGCGGTACCTGCTCGGCCCCGGCGGCCCGGATCACAGGTTCCTGCGCTGGGCGGTTGAGCTGTCCCGGCTGTGCCCGCCGTCGGAGTCCGCGTTCTCGGTCGGCGCGGTCGTGGTGAGCGAGGACGGCGAGGTGCTGGCCACCGGGTTCTCCCGCGAGCAGGAGGAGCACGATCACGCCGAGGAGGTGGCCCTGCGGAAGCTGGGCTTGGATGACCCGCGGCTGCGGCGCGCCACCGTCTACAGCTCGCTGGTCCCCTGCGGCGCCCGCGCGTCGCGCCCGGTCACGTGCGTCCAGCACATCCGCGCGGCCGGGATACCACGGGTGGTCTTCGCCTGGCGCGAGCCCGCGCTGTTCACCGACGGTCAGGGCGCCGAGCAGCTCCGGGCCGCGGGCGTGGCGGTCACCGAAGTCCCCGAGCTGGCCGCCCGCGCCCGTTCGGTCAACGCTCACCTGGTCGGGAAGTGACAGCGCCCGAGCTGCGGCGAGCCAGGATGGGGGTGCTGGCCCATTTCTTCGTGCTCGGTGCCGCCACCGCGACCTGGAGCGCCCGGCTCCCGGCCATCAAGGCGTCGCTGCACCTGAGCGACGGCCGCCTGGGGCTGGCCTTGTTCGCGGTGCCCGCGGGCAGCGTGCTGACGCTCGCGCTGAGCGGCCGCCTGGTCGATACGTTCGGCGCCGTCCGCGTGCTGCGGATCGCGGGCCTGCTCGTCTGCGCCGCCCTGATCACCATCGGCCTCGGCCCGCAAACCGGCGACCTGCCCGCGCTGATGATCGCGCTGGTCTGCTACGGGGCGGTGGCCGGGCTGCTCGACGTGTCGATGAATACCTGCGGTGCCCGCCTGGAGGTGGCCTACGGCCGGCCTATCATGTCCTCGCTGCACGCCGGCTACAGCATCGCGGGCCTGGCCGGGGCGGGGATCGCCGGGATCTTCGCCTGGCTGGCCATCGGGCCGCTGCCGACGTTCGCCGCGGTGGCCCTGCCGCTCGCCGCGGCGAGCCTGTACGCCAGCCGGCGGGTCGTCCTGCCCCCCGTCACCGCCCAGGCTGGGCAGGCCGGCGATCCGCCGTCCCGCCCGACGCGCCGTCTCCTGTCCCGGCGCCAGATCTCCGTCGTGATCGGGGTCCTGGGCCTGCTGGCGCTGTGCGGGCAACTCGGCGAGGGCTCGGCTGGCGACTGGAGCGCCGTCTACCTGCACGTCAACCTCGGCTCGTCCGCCGCCGTGGCGGCCGCCGGGCTCGCCGCGTTCTCGGTCACGATGGCCGCCGGGCGGGTGGCAGGTGACCGGCTGGCGAGCAGGTTCGGCTCGGTCCGGCTGGTGCGCGTCAGCGGCCTGGTGGCCGGCCTCGGCCTGGCCGCCGGGCTGCTGATCGGGACCCCGGCCGCGGCTGTCGCCGGGTTCGCGCTGCTCGGCGCCGGCCTGGCCGCGATCTTCCCGCAGATCGTCTCCTCCGCGGCGCGACTGGATCCCACCCGCGCCGGGCGCAACATCGGCCGCATCGCGGCGGTGGCGTACACCGGCCTGCTGGGCGGTCCGGTCGTGATCGGCGCGGTCGCCTCGGGCGTGGGCCTGCGCGACGCGCTGCTGATCCCCGCCGCCCTCGCGGCCGTGGTCGCCGTGGCCGCCGGCGTGCTGGGCCCGCACGACCACCGCGGAGCTAAGCCGAGGGCGCGGTCTGGAAAATCGGCCAGCCGACTTCGGTCACGTGACGAGACGGATCATCGGTCTCGAACGCCGTGACCAGGTAATGCTCGCGAATCGGCCCGTCCACGCCGATCTCGCGCCGGGCCACGTAGGCGCCCAGCGCGCCATAAGTCTGGTCCACGTCGGCCAGGGGACCCTGGTGCACGGCTACCGCCAGCTCGGCGGGCGGGATGTCCAGCATCGTGGTCCGGTCCCCGGCGGGTATCTCGGCGGTGACCGGGATGTAGGCGACGACCTGGCCGAACTCGAGCTGGAACAGCTCGGCCGGGTACAACGCGGCCCGCGGTCCGGCCGGCGGCACGACCGCCGCGGCCAGCGCCGCATCCAGCTCGCTGAACGCCGCGTCCCACCACGCGTCCAGGTCGGGCATGTGCACCTGCTCGCGGATGGCGAGGGCTCGGGCCGGACCTACCGACCGGTGCTCCACCGCGACGGGCGCGAGCGGCCGTTCCAGCAGCGACCGCAGCGAGGTCACCACGGACTGGGTCTGCGCAAGCTGCGACTCCATCCGCTGCATGTGGGCGACGATCACCTGGTTACGGACCTCGACGTCGGGAGCCTGGAGCACCTCCCTGATCTCCTCGAGCGGCATGCCGAGGTCACGGAACCTGCGGATCACCTGCGCGATCGGCACCTGAGCCGGCGCGTAGAACCGGTAGCCCGAGTCCGGGTCGATCTCGGCCGGCACGAGCAGCCCCACGTCGTGGTAGTGCCGTAGCGCCTTCACGCTCAGGTGGGTCATGCGGGAAAAGTCGCCGATCGCGAGTCGCACCTGCATAGCAGAGATTCTCGTCCCGATCCCGGCCCCGGCCGGGCCGAACGCACCGGCGCGCAGCCGCTCTTCTGCCGTCACCGCACCGCCCGGTGCCCGAGCCGGTGCCGTAGCCGGCGCCATGTCCGCTGGCCGAACTGGCGCGCCAGGCGTCGCTGGTCCGCCCGGGCCAGCGTGTCGCGCCTCCGTTCGCGGCCGATCAGGTTGCTGACGTGGGGATGCAGGTGCGTGGTCATGCACCGACCCTGGAACCTCCCGTTACCGGAGAGTCAAGGCGTGCGGGTCAGAACAGGCGCAGCGAGTCGTTGTCCGTGCCACGCATGCGGTCGTAGTCCAGGGTGACGCAGCGGATTCCGCGGTCGGCGGCGAGCACGCGGGCCTGCGGCCTGATCTCCTGGGCCGCGAACACGCCGTGCACCGGGGCCAGCAGCGGGTCCCGGTTCAGCAGTTCCAGGTACCTGGTCAGCTGCTCCACTCCGTCGATCTCGCCGCGGCGCTTGATCTCGACGGCGACGCTCTGGCCCGCATCGTCCCGGCACATCAGGTCGACCGGGCCGATCGGGGTCGGGTACTCGCGCCGGACCAGCCGCCAGCCGGTGCCCAGCAGGTCGAGCTGGACGGCCAGGAGTTCCTGCAGGTGCGCCTCGACGCCGTCCTTGACCAGGCCCGGATCCGGGCCGAGGTCGACGGAGGTGTCGCTGACCACTTCCTCGACCGTGATGGCGAGCGTCTCGCCCGCCTTGTTGGTGACCGACCACCGGCCCGGCTCCTCGGTCAGCCGGCCCGGCGGCGACATCCAGTTGAGCGGCTTGCCCGAGCCGTCGTAACCGCCAGATTCCTGAACCGGCTCTGCGGAGAGCCGACTGCCGGGCGGCATCCAGTTCAGCGCTTTGGTACCGCTGTCGGCGTGGATCAGCAGCGTGCCGTCGGCCTTGATCATGATCAGGCGCATCGCCATCGGCAGGTGGGCCGTGAGGCGTCCTACGTAGTCGACGCTGCACCGGGCGATGATGATCCGCACGGGTCAACCATAGTGCTCCGCTCGCTAAGCGGCTTGCCGA
>JASHVM010000472.1:0-3392 GCA_030044595.1 Streptosporangiaceae bacterium | reverse complement strand
ATCCGATCAGATTAAGCGGGCAGCAGAATACTTGCCAGGCAAGTACATGCTAGCTGCTCTTGTGTACGACGTCTGAGGCAAGAAGTTCTGGCCGTGCGGCGCCTATCTTGCCGATGGAAGCGAGCCGCGTTAGCCATCCGCTCATCGGCATTATGCGGGTGATCCTTGTCAAGTCGATCACGGCTTGTTCCGGTAGCGGCGGGCGGCGGTGGCGGGGGTGGTGCCGAGGAGCTCGCCGATCTCGGCCCAGGTGAGTTCCTGGTCGCGGGCGTCGTGGACGGCCTGGGGCAGGAGTTGCTGGGCCTGGGCGATGAGGCTGGTAAGGGCGTGCAGCCGGACGCCGCAGTCGCCGAGCCAGTACGGGGTGCGGAGCGCGGCGAGCTGGTCGATCGCCTCGTCGAGGACGTGGAGGCTGTCCTGGCCGGTGGCGGGGGCGGGCAGCTGGCCGGGGCGGGCCAGGCGCAGGGGCGGGCGGGTCATGAGGCGTCCTGGTCGAGGCGGGCGAGCAGCGAGGTGAACAGCTGCTCGCGGTGGTCTTGGTGGCGGGCGGCGGCGTCGTCGCGCTGGGCGGCGAGGGTGGGGCGGAACTCGATGCTGGTCTGGAAGTAGCTGCAGGTCTCGCAGATCGACTCGAATGCGCAGTCCAGCTGGGGCGGGCGGGCGCACCAGCCGTTGCCGAGGAGCCGGTGGTGCTCGCGGCGCAGCCGGGCCATCTTCGGGCCGATCGTGTCGGCGGGGAGCTGGGCGGGCTGGCCGTAGAGGGCCTCGACCTTCTCGGTGACGGCGAAGTACTCATCGGCGACGGTGCGGCTGGCGATTTTCGCGTAGCGCAGGGTCATGTCCAGGCTGCGGTGGCCGAGCAGGGCGGCGATGGCCTCCAGGCTCATGCCTCGGTTGATGGCCTGGGTGGCCAGGGTGTGACGCAGCTGGTGGGGGTGGATGTGGGGCAGCCCGGCGGCGGTGCCGGCCCGGTTGATCATCCGGGTGACGGTGTGCCGGTCCAGGGCCCGGCCGTTCTCCCGCGGCAGCAGCAGCGGGTGATCCGGGGACACGTGCGCGGCCCGGTAGCTGTCGATGAGGGTGACCAGCTGGGGGTGCAGCGGCAGGTAGCGGTCCTCGCGGAGCTTGCCGACCGGGACGTGCAGCCAGGGCCCGGCGCCGATGAGCACCATGGCACCGGCGCGCAGGCCGGTGAACTCGCTGACCCGCAGCCCGGTGCGCAGCAGCATCTCGACGGTGACCCGCACGAGCATCCGGCGGTCGTCCTGCGCGGCGCGCAGCAGCCTGGCGGCGGCGGCGTCATCGAGGGCCTTGGGCAGGGGATGGTCCTGGCGGGGCAGGTCGCCGGGGAACATCGGCACCCGAGGCGGGGCCTCGTCCCAGCCCCATTCCTCGATCCGCAGGAAGAACATCCGCAGCGTGCCGAGGCGATGCGCGATGGTGGCCGGGGTCAGCCGCGGCCTGTTCTGGCCCGGGCGCCCGGCCAGCCAGGGCTTGAAGCCTTCGATGTGGCGGCGGGTGATACCGGCCAGCGACACCGTGCCAGGCGCTGCCTCGGCCAGGAACGCGGCGAACGAGCGCAGCGCCAGATCCGCGCCGGACACGCTGCCCGGCCGCAGGACGCAGGCGATCTGGGCCAGGTAGCGGCGCATCGGGGTAGCGACGGCCGGGATCACCTCCTCCAGCTGCTCCCAGCGGGGCAGCAGCGCCGGGCCGGTCACCGGGCACCCGCCGGGCCTGCCAGCGCCTGCGCGTCGATCGCCTCGGCCGCCCGGCGATACTGGGAGGCCAGCCAGTCATCGCCCAGGTGCAGGTAGATGCGGGTGGACTCGATCGAGGCGTGCCCGGCCTGAGCCTGCACTGCCTCCAGGCTCATCCCGGCCTTGCGCAACTGGGTCAGGCAGGTATGCCGCAGCTGATGGCAAGTCGCCCGGGGCAGCCCGGCCCGGCGGCGGGCGCCGTCGAGGACCTCATCCAGCCCCTCTGCCGACAGCGGCATGCCACGGCGCGGGCCCTTGAGCACCACGAACACCCTGTCCGTGCCCGGATCAGCGGGACGCTCGGCCTCCAGATAGGAGCCCACCTCGGCGAAGAAGCGCGCCGAGACCGGAATCAGCCGCTGATGACCGCCCTTGCCCTCGGCGACGAATACCCGCCGCTCCCCGAACCGCAGATCGCCCAGCCGCAGCCCCAGCACCTCACAACGGCGCAGCCCGCCCAGCACCATCGCCGCGACCATCGCCCGGTCCCGGTGCGTCCGCAACGCGGCAGTCAGCACGTCCACCTCGCCCGGCTCCAGGACCTGCGGCAGCGTCCGGGGCACCCGGACCAGCGGGACGCCCTGGCCGGGCCGCTGCCGCTCCCGCCGGGTCGGCAGCCCCCGCGGCACCGGGTTCACCACCACATCGCCGCGGGCATGCAAGAACCCGTACAACCCCGACACGCTCGAGAGCCGCCGCCGCAGCGTCCGGGCCGACACCCCGCCCGCCCCCGCCCCGGCCACCTGCAGCCGGCCCTCCCCGCCAGCCCTCTGCGCCGTCATGAACGCCAGCACATCAACCGGGCGGACCCGCCTCGGCGGCTTGCCGACCACAGTGAAGAACACCTTCAGGTCATACGCCACCGCCAGCACTGTATTCGGCCGGCACCGGCCCGCCAGGAACTCCAGGTACTCATCCAGCAACGGCACACCCAGCCGCACCACAACCTCACCGGCCGCACCACGCGACCGGGTCAGGCGGACACCACTCACAGGCATGCAGGCTCCCAATCTCCATAAGGACAGGCCTGTCAGCCTGCCACGATCCCTATGAAGATCACCCGCATATCATGCAGATTCGGACGTGGCCGGCGGCGGGCCCGAACGGGTGCCACGCCGTTCTGGCAGCGCAGGTCTGACAAGACGTGCGCCAGCGGTATTCCGCTCCCTATGGGTTCAGCTGGCGGAGCAGTGCGAGCGCGATATCGCCGAGCCAGTCCACGAAGAGCTGGTCGTGTGCGGCACCGGCGATCACGGTGCAGCTGATACCTGCATCGCCAGCACGACTGACCGCCGCGGTCAGGCCAGTCTCCAGTGCCGGACTGACCCGCGACGTGATGCGCGGCCACATCGCCATCACGGCGCCGCTCCTCTGGATCGCCTCTCGGACCGCCGTGGAACGCGGCACCCCGGTCCTTCCCAGACGCCCGCCGATTGGCAGGCCGCTGACCGGTGACTCTCCGTGACAGGTTCCTGCGGTGCCGGCCTTGGGGTCGTGGCACGGGTCGTGGCACGAGTACCGGCCATATGCCCGTGTAGCGAGTGCTCCCGGAGCGTTTACGTGTGCTATCGCTGCAGGCAGGACGTCCGCTGACTCTGAGCATCCCTCTCTTAATCCGCGGGTTCGGGGTTC
>JASHVM010000471.1:0-5326 GCA_030044595.1 Streptosporangiaceae bacterium | reverse complement strand
GAAGTACGGCGGGTTCATCCCCGGCATAAGACCGGGGCGGCCGACCGCCGAGTACCTCAGCTACGTGCTCAGCAGGCTGACCGCGCCGGGCTCGGCCTACCTGGGGGTGATCGCGCTGTTCCCGCTGGTCGCGCTGGCCTCCATCGGGGTGGCCAACGAATTCCCGTTCAGCGGGGTCAGCCTGCTGATCATGGTCGGCGTCGGCCTGGACACGGTGAAGCAGATCGAAAGCCAGTTGCAGCAGCGCAACTACGAGGGCTTCTTGCGATAGTGCGCATCGTCCTCGTCGGGCCCCCCGGTGCGGGCAAGGGGACACAGGCCCAGTTCATAGCGTCACACCTGGCGATCCCGAGGATCTCGACAGGTGACATCTTCCGGTACAACGTCACCAGCAACACCGAGCTGGGCCGCAAGGCCAGGGAGTTCATGGAGCGCGGCGACCTGGTCCCGGACGAGGTCACCGTGGCGATGGTCAGGGACCGGCTGGCCGAGGAGGACGCGCAGGAGGGGTTCCTGCTCGACGGGTTCCCCCGCAACGTGCCGCAGGCGGAAACGCTGAAGAAGATGCTCTCGGAGTGGGACGCGCGGCTGAGCCTGGTCCTGGAGCTGGTCGTCGACGAGGACGAGGTGGTCCGGCGCCTGTCGGGCCGCCGGACCTGCCGCCGGTGCGAGCGGGTCTGGCACATCTTGTACGACCCCCCGGCCCGGGACGGCATCTGCGACGATTGCGGCGGCGAGCTCTTCCAGCGGGACGACGACTCCGAGGACACCATCAGGCACCGGCTCGAGGTCTACGCCGAGCAGACCTCCCCGCTGATCTCGTTCTACGCCGATGAGAACCTGCTGATCGGCATCGACGCGACCGGCCCGGTGGAAGAGATCACCAGCCGGGCGCTGGCCGCGCTGCGCCCGTTCGTGCGCTGAGGAGCCGGGATGCGGGAGCGGCGCGAGCCGGACGTCGAGATCAAGACGCCCGAGCAGATCACGCTGATGCGCGAGGCGGGGCTGGTCGTCGCGCGGACGCTGCGGCTGGTCGCCGCGGCGGTCCGGCCCGGGATCAGCACCGCCGAGCTTGACGAGCTCGCCGACCGCGAGATCCGGGCGGCCGGGGCCACCCCGTCGTTCAAGGGCTACCACGGGTACCCCGCGACGATCTGCACCTCGGTGAACGACGAGATCGTGCACGGCATCCCGAGCCCGGCCCGGCGCCTGCGCGACGGGGACATCATCTCCGTTGACTGCGGCGCCATCGTCCGCGGGTGGCACGGCGACGCGGCCGTCACCGTGGGCGTCGGCGCCATCTCGGCCGAGCACGCCGGGCTGCTGCGCGCGTGCGAGGCCGCGCTGTGGCGCGGCCTCGCGCAGGCGCGGGTCGGCGGCAGGCTGGGCGACATCTCGCACGTGGTGGAGACCAGCATCCGGCGGGCAGGCCGTTACGGCGTGGTCGAGGAGTACACCGGGCACGGCATCGGCACCGCGATGCACATGGACCCGCCGGTACCCAACTACGGCCGGGCCGGCCGGGGGCTGCGGCTGCGGGCCGGCCTGGCGCTGGCGGTCGAGCCGATGGTGACGCTCGGCAGCCCGGAGACGGTCCTGCTCGAGGACGGGTGGACCGTCGTCACCGCCGACCGAAGCTGGGCCGCGCACTTCGAGCACACGGTCGCGATCACGCCCGGCGGACCGTGGGTACTGACGGCGGAAGACGGCGGCACGTCCGGATTCGCCGCCTACGGCGAATCCGTCGCACACAACGCGAGCACGGCCGGGCATACGTGACGGCGCCTCGGCGATACTAGAGGAAGGACGCCCCGAGCGTCCCCGACCTAGGCCGTGAGGTAGGCCGGGGTTGGCTGGCCGGAAAGAAGGGTGCCCGGTGCCTGGTGACCCGCGGATCCGCGCCTCGGACGCGGATCGCGACCGCGTGGCCGCGCTGCTGCGCGAGCACCACGCCGCGGGCAGGCTGACCGCCGAGGAATTCCACGAGCGCATGGACAAGGCGCTCGAGGCCAAGACGCTCGGCGAGCTCGACGAGCTGATGGCCGACCTGCCGGCCATCGACCTGTACCGGCTGCCGCACGAGTCGATGCCGCGGTTCCCGCCGAGTACCGGGCAGTCGCTGCTGCCCGCCGACTCGCGCTCGAACAGCCCGGCCCGGTTCACGCCGGGAACGGTCGCGATGGGGGCCTGGGCCGCGGTCACCGCGGCGCTCGTCGCCATCTGGGCGGTCGCGGCCGTGGTCGGCGGCGGCACCTGGTTCCCGTGGTGGGCGCTGATCGCGATCCCGTGGATCTGGGTGCTGATCCGCCGCTCGCAGCACGGCCGGGAATAGCTGAGGGCCGTCCGGTGTCTTACCCGTGGGCGGTTCGCGTTGGCGCTGCAGGTCGAGTACACTCAGCTGCGGCCCATTCCGCTGGGTTTCCTCGTGGCTGACGCCTGAGGGCTCGCGTACGCGAGCGCGGTACAGACCCTTCGGAGCCCTTCCCGGTTATCTCGTCTTGCTGACGTGAGCCAGGCGGGGCAGGCTTGCCGCCCAGGCCGGTACGGCCAGACCAAGCCGCGCCCAGGCGCGGACCAGCAACGATTTCTAGTAAAGCGCGGAGGATATGCCCAAGAAAGACGGCGCCATCGAGATTGAGGGCACGGTAGTCGAGTCGCTGCCGAATGCCTTCTTCCGGGTGGAGCTGGACAACGGGCACAAGGTTCTCGCTCACATCAGCGGGAAAATGCGGATGCACTACATCCGTATCCTGCCTGACGACCGGGTGGTCGTAGAGCTCAGCCCCTACGACCTCAGTCGCGGGCGGATCGTGTACCGATACAAGTAGCAGCACCAACGAACCAGATCAAAGTGGAGACAGCACCGTGAAGGTCAAGCCGAGCGTCAAGAAGATCTGCAGCAAGTGCCGGATCATTCGCCGGCACGGCCGCGTCATGGTCATCTGCTCCGACCCGAGGCACAAGCAGCGTCAGGGCTGACGCACGACCAAGAACGCGCACCGCAGGCAGCCAGTAGCGCTGCCCACCCCCGGACGGAGGCCGGGGCCGTGTCCGGGCAGGGCACGGGAGCGGTACGCAGGACCTCCGCCAGACGAAGGAGAACTGCCCGCACATGGCCAGGCTTTCCGGCGTGGACCTGCCCCGCGATAAGCGGGTCGAGGTCGCGCTCACGTACATCTACGGAATCGGCCGCACCAGGGCGCTGCAGACGCTGCAGGCCACGGGGGTCAACGGCGACACCAGGGTCAGCAACCTCAGCGACGATGAGCTGCTGAAGCTGCGCGACTGGATCGACGCCAGCTACCAGGTCGAAGGCGACCTGCGCCGCGAGGTCCAGGCCGACATCAGGCGGAAGGTCGAGATCGGCTCCTACCAGGGGATCCGCCATCGCCGCGGGCTCCCGGTGCACGGGCAGCGGACGCAGACCAACGCCCGGACCCGCAAGGGCAAGAAGAAGACGGTGGCCGGCAAGAAGAAGGCCGGCAAGAAGTAGCAGAAGTAGTCCGCGCCGCCGTCCGGCGGCGCGGATCGATCACCTCAAGGGAAGCAGATGCCGCCAAGGAGCCGCAGCCAGGCCGCCGCGAAGAAGGTGCGCCGCAAGGAGCGGAAGAACGTCGCCCACGGGCACGCCCACATCAGGAGCACGTTCAACAACACGATCATCTCGATCACCGACCCGTCGGGCAACGTCATCTCGTGGGCGTCCGCGGGCCAGGTCGGGTTCAAGGGGTCGCGCAAGTCGACCCCGTACGCCGCCCAGATGGCGGCGGAGGCCGCCGCGCGCCGGGCCATGGAGCATGGCATGCGCAAGGTCGACGTCTTCGTCAAGGGCCCGGGCTCGGGCCGGGAGACCGCCATCCGGTCGCTGCAGGCGACCGGGCTGGAGGTCGGCTCGATCCAGGACATGACCCCCGTCCCGCACAATGGCTGCCGGCCGCCGAAGCGGCGCCGGGTCTGATGGCCCTTCACAGGAGATAGCGACAGATGGCTCGATACACAGGCGCGGACTGCAAGCTGTGCCGCCGGGAGAAAACCAAGCTCTTCCTGAAGGGCGCCAAGTGCGACTCGCCGAAGTGCCCGATCGAGATCCGGCCCTACCCGCCGGGCGAGCACGGCAGGAACCGCCCGAAGGAAGGCGACTACCTGCAGCAGATCAGGGAGAAGCAGAAGGCGCGCCGCATCTACGGCATCCTCGAGCGGCAGTTCCACGGCTACTACGAGGAAGCGGCCCGCAAGCACGGCAGGACCGGCGAGACCATGCTCCAGTTGCTTGAGCGCCGCCTGGACAACGTGGTCTTCCGCGCCGGCTTCGCCAAGAGCCGGGACATGGCCCGCCAGCTGGTCCGCCACGGTCACTTCACGGTGAACGGCAAGAAGGTCGACATCCCGTCCTACCGGGTGAGCGAGAACGACATCGTCGAGGTGACCCCCAAGTCGCTTGAGCTGACGCCGTTCCTCATCGCCCAGGCCGAGGCCGGCGAGCGTACGGTGCCGGCCTGGCTCGAGGTCGTTCCCGACAAGATGCGCATCCTGGTGCACTCGCTGCCCGTCCGGGCCCAGATCGACACGCAGGTCCAAGAACAGCTCATCGTCGAGTACTACTCGAAGTAACGGGTTCCAGGGGGTCGCGGCCCCTGGTACAGCACCAGCCGAACCGTCCCGACGGCGGCCAGGCACGCGAGTCGCGACAGTCATATAGCGGGCGTCGCGGAAAGGAAGTTCAATGCTCATCGCTCAGCGCCCCTCGCTCGCCGAGGAGCAGGTAGACGACTACAGGTCCAGGTTCGTCATCGAGCCGCTCGAGCCGGGTTTCGGCTACACGATCGGCAACTCGCTCCGCCGCACGCTGCTGTCCTCCATTCCGGGCGCAGCCGTCACCAGCATCAGGATCGAGGGCGTCCTGCACGAGTTCTCCACGGTCCCCGGGGTGAAGGAAGACGTGACCGACATCATCCTGAACCTGAAGGAACTAGTGGTGTCCTCCGAGCACGACGAGCCGGTCGTGATGTACCTGCGCAAGCAGGGCCCGGGCGAGGTGACCGCGGCTGACATCGCGCCGCCGGCCGGCGTGGAGGTACACAACCCCGAGCTGCACATCGCCACCCTGAACGCCAAGGGCAAGCTCGAGATGGAGCTGACCGTCGAGCGCGGCCGCGGCTACGTCTCGGCGACGCAGAACAAGCAGCCGGGCCAGGAGATCGGCCGGGTGCCGATCGACTCCATCTACTCGCCCGTGCTGCGGGTGACGTACAAGGTGGAGGCCACCCGGGTCGAGCAGCGCACCGACTTCGACCGGCTCATCCTCGACGTGGAGACCAAGCCGTGC
>JASHVM010000048.1:0-3526 GCA_030044595.1 Streptosporangiaceae bacterium | reverse complement strand
GGCCGGCAAGGCGTTCTGTGCGGACTGCGGCCGCCCGCTCGGCCCGCCTCGGTGCTCGGCGTGCGGGGCAGAGCTGCTGCCCGGCAAGGCGTTTTGCGCGGACTGCGGCCACCCGGCGGCGGCCATGGCCGACCCGGGGGTCGCACCGGCACTGGCCGCGGTCGGTCCTGCGCCGGCGGTGGCCGCCCTAGCCGCTGGCGAGCTGCCCGTCGCCGAGCGGCGCATCTGCTCGGTGCTGTTCGTGGACCTCGTCGGGTTCACCCCGCTCGTCGAGCGGCGCGACCTCGAGGAGGTGCGGGAGGTCCTCTCGGCCTACTTCGCCCGGGCCCAGACGATCGTGGGGCATTACGGGGGGACGGTCGAGAAGTTCATCGGCGACGCCGTCATGGCCGTGTGGGGTGTACCGGCCGCCAACGAGGACGACGCCGAGCGGGCCGTCCGGGCCGCCCTTGACCTCGTGGCCGCCGTGGCCGAGCTGGGGCAGTCCGGCGTCCCCGGGCTGCGGGCACGCGGCGGCGTCGTCACCGGCGAGGTGGCCACCACGTTCGGGACGGCCAGCGAGGGCATGGTCCTCGGCGACGCCGTCAACAGCGCCTCCCGGATCCAGGGCGCCGCCGAGCCGGGCAGCGTCCTCGTAGACGAGGCCACCTGGCGGGCGGCGGTGGGCGCCATCGCCTTCGCCGAGGTGGGGGCCCTCACGCTCAAGGGCAAGGAGCAAGCCGTGCACGCCTGGCGGGCGCTGCGGGTCGTCGCCCGGAGACGGGGTGTAGGCCGCAGCGAGGGCCTCGAGCCCCCCTTCGTCGGGCGGAACGCCGAGCTGCGCCTGGTCAAGGAGCTCTTCCACGCCACCGTGGACGAGCGGCGTGCCCGGCTGGTGTCGGTCATCGGGGTGCCGGGTATCGGCAAGAGCCGACTCGCGTGGGAGTTCCTTAAGTACGTCGACGGGCTGGCGGACGAGGTGCGCTGGCATCAGGGGCGCTCCCCCGCCTACGGCGAGGGCGTCACCTTCTGGGCCCTCGGCGAGATGGTCCGCAGCCGGGCCCGCATCACCGAGGCGGAGAACCCGCCCTCGGCCCGGGCAAAGCTCGCCGACACCGTCGCCGCGCTCGTCCCCGACGCCAACGAGCGCCGCTGGATCGAGCTGAGGTTGGCTCACCTGCTCGGGTTGGGCGAGGCGCCGCCCGGGGACAGGGACGAGCTGTTCTCGGCGTGGCGGACATTCTTCGAGCGCATCGCCGACCGGGCGCCGGCCGTGCTCGTCTTCGAGGACCTGCAGTGGGCAGACCCGGGGCTCGTGGACTTCGTCGAGGCCATCCTCGAATGGTCGAGCCGCCACGCCATCTTCGTGCTCACCCTTGCCCGCCCCGAACTCGTCGACCGCCGGCCGACCTGGGGCGCCGGTCAGCGCAGCTTTACCTCCGTGCACCTCGACCCGCTGGCCGACAACCAGATGCGGACGCTGCTCGATGGCTTCGTGCACGGCCTGCCCGACAGCGTCGCCGGGGAGATCCTCCGCCGTTCCGAAGGCGTGCCGCTCTACGCCGTGGAGATCGTGCGCAGCCTGGTCGCCCAAAGAACGCTGACCGAGGTCGACGGCGCCTACGCCGTCACCGGCGACCTGGCCGCCTTCCACCTGCCCGACACGCTGCACGCCCTCATCGGCTCCCGCCTCGACTCGCTGCCCGCCGAGCAGCGGTCCCTGCTCCAGGATGCCGCCGTCGCCGGTACGACCTTCACCGTCGCCGCCCTGGCCGCGCTCCGGGACGTCGACCCGGCCAAGCTCGACAGCGACCTCCGGGACCTCATCCGCAAAGAGTTCCTGACCCTCGACACCAACCCGATCTCCCCAGAACGGGGCCAGTACGGCTTCGTGCAAGCCCTCATCCGGGAGGTCGCGCTGTCCCGCCTCGCCCACCGGGAGCGCAGCGCCAAGCACCTCGCCGTGGCCCGCTACTACGAGACGCTGGACGACCCCGAGCTGGCCGCCGCCGTCGCCGTCCACTACGTCGAAGCCTCCCGTCACGCTCCTTCGGGGCCGGAGGGCGAGGCCAGCAGCCGTGACGCCCGGGACTGGCTGGGCCGGGCGGGCGACCGGGCCCTGTCCCTGGGGTCCACCGAGCAGGCGGAGGCCCTGTTCGCCCAGAGCCTCGAGCTGACCCTCGCCGGTCCGGAGCGGGCGCCGCTGCTCGAGAAAGCGGCCGAGGCGTCCAAGCGGGCCGGTCACTGGGAGCCGGCCATCCACCTGCTCGAGGAGGCCATCACCCTCCACGAGGCGGAGGGCCGGACGGAGGAGGCGGCGCACGCCGCCGCCGACCTATCCGAGGCGCTGGGCGGCGCCCGGCGGTTCCGGGAGAGCATCGAGCTGGCCGACCGGTGGCTCGCCACCGAGGGCCTCTCCGATCACGCCCGTGCGAAGCTTGCCACGATGAGCGCCATGGCCCGCTCCACGACCGGGTGGGAGGGCGTGCTGGAGTACGCGGAGACAGCCCTCACCCTCGCCGAGCGCACCGACGACGACCTTCTCCTAGGGCGCGCCCTCGCCGCCCGGGCCGCGGGCCTGTTCCAGGTCGGGCGCCACCGCGAGGCCACGCTGCTGCAGCGCGCCATCTCCTCTCTGGCGGAGAGCTACGGTGCGCTGCGCGAGCAGGCGATGTCCCTGCTGCTGCTGTCGGTGTACCAGCTCGGCGACGACCTGGTGGCGTCAGCGGACATCGCACGGAAGGCGGCGGAGCTGGCCCGCCGGGCAGGCGACCGCCACTCGGAGAGCATGAACCTCTTCAACGCCGCCGAGACCACCGTGTACACCGGCCATTGGGACACCACCAGGGCCGCCTTCGAGCAGCTGGCCGAGCGGGAGCTGGGCTCGGAGTTCTCGCTGTGGCTGGATGTGCAGCGGGGCCTGCTCGAGGCCCTCACCGCTGACCCGGCCGCCGGGATGGCGCGCATGGACCGCTACGCCGGCGAGATCGACACCAGCGAGTTCGTGAGCCAGCGCACCACGTGGATGAACGCCCGCGCCATGGCAGCCCTGGCCGCCGGCGACCTCGAGGACGCCCGCCGCCGCGCCGTGGCCGCGGTGGAGGCCGATCCCCACGGCATCAATACGCCCTTCGCCATCGCCACCTGGTGCCGGGCGTGCCTGTGGCAGGGCGATGCCACGGGCGCCCAGGCCGCCCTCGCCGCCGGATCCGGATATCACGGGCGGATCATGGCCGCCCTGCGTACGACCGTGGGAGCCGGGCTGGCCGCCCTGGACGAGGACGTAGCCCGCGCCGTGACCGACTACGACGAGGCGTTCGCCGCATGGGCGGCGCTGCAGTGCCTGCTGCCCCTGCAACTCGCCCGCCTCGACGCCGCCCGCCTGCTCAGTGCCGAGCAGGCAGCGGGGGCGGTGGAGGACGCCCGGAGGGAACTCGGGGAGATGAGAGCGGTGCCGTTGCTGGCCCTGCTGCCTGACGAGGTTTAACCAAAAGTCCTGGCAGTGTCGGCGACACAGACAGCCGGAAGCCCAGGTCCAGCGACCCTG
>JASHVM010000470.1:0-3248 GCA_030044595.1 Streptosporangiaceae bacterium | reverse complement strand
GGCCGGCTGCCGGGCCAGTACGCGCTGCTGCGCCAGATCGCCGGGCGCGCCGAGGTGGGCGGCGACGGCTGGTGCTGGGTTCAGCTTTGGCTCGCAACGACCGCGAACCTCTGTGCCGACGACGCCGCAGCGCTGGAGCATGACACCGCGCTGTGCGACGCGGCCGCGGACCGGGGGCCATCCCCGGTGCTGGCTGCCGCCCTGGCCGACCGGGCGATCTGGCTGACGAACCTGGGCCGGCCCGGCGAGGCGGCCGAGGATGCCCGCCGTGCGCTGGCCATGGCCCGGGAGATCGGCTACCCGACCGGGGAGGTCAGCGCCCTAGGCGCCCTCAGCCTCGCCGCCGAGTCCAGCGGTGACCTCGACGGCGCGGTGCAGCTGGCCCGGCAGGCCGCGCAGATCACCGCCGGGGTGCCCGGCGTGGGTATCCGGTTGTGCAGCCAGTTCTTGACCAGCACGCTGATCGCAGCCGGGGACCTGGCCGGCGCCGATGAGGCGTGCGCAGCCGGGCTGGCCCGGTCCCGGGACGCCGGCGACGTATTCAACCAGTGGATCCTGCTCCCATTCATGGTGCTCCTGGACGTGCATGCGGGCCGCCTCGGGGACGCCGCAGCGCACCTGCGCGAAGGACTCCAGCTCATCATGCGCACAGGCGCCTGGGGCGTGATGCTCAGCAGCCTCGATTCCTGCGGATTCCTGTGCGCCGCGACCGGGCGGCCCGCTGAGGCCGTCACGATCTGGGTCGCGAACGACGCGCTTGCCCGGCAAGCGGGGGGTGCCGACGACCCCGAATGGGCGCGCCTGCGGGACCAGCCGCTGCGCGCCGCCCGCCACGCGCTCGGACCCGACCGGACCCGTGCCGCGGAGGAACGCGGCGCGGCCATGAGCCTGGCCGCCGCGGCCGAATACGCCCTGATGCTCGCCGAGGATCCCGGCCCGCCGCAGGTCCCGGCGCCGCCGCTGGGCCAGCTCAGCGCCCGGGAGCGGGAGCTGGTCACCCTGGTCGCCCGCGGCCGCACCGACGCCCAGATCGCCGCCGAGCTGGTCATCAGCGTCCGTGCCGTCTCCTCGCGGCTGAACCGGATCCGGCACAAGACCGGTTGCCGGCGCCGCGCCGACCTGACCCGTCTGGCCCTGGCCGCAGGCCTGGTCTAGCCAGGCCACCCGTCCCCGGCACCTGCGGCCGGGCAGCACGGCGCGCGCAGAACGCTCCGATCTGCATGCCGCTGCCAACGAACGACGAGAGCCTCACGACCGTGCATAAGGCGGGTCTTTTGCGCGTCTGCCACCGGCGCCGACCACGCTCTGCTATCTCCGTCTGTCTGCCACTTCGGCATCGGGCTCCTCGGCGTCGCGCCTCGGTGCTGGGCGATCGCTCTCAACGAGCTATCGGCACCCCCGCTCACGATCCACGTGGTACCTCATCGCGGCAGAAGAGGTCGCTCCGATGTCCAATGTGAGCTGACATAGAGGCTTGATGAAGATGGGAGCGTTCTAGTTCTCGGACGCGGTAAGGTATGGTCGATTATCGCTTCTGGCGTGAGCGTCTCAGTGAATCTAGCTAGAACAACGGTTGCTCTGGGGGATATCAAGTGTTCGAGCCTATTGACGAAGGCGCAGTCCGGGCAGATGCCGAAGCTGCCTCCGATCCTTCCCCCGTCGGCATAGCAACTACGGCCGCCCGCGCTTTGGCGCTGGGATCGGCCCTTGCTACGCCCGGCGCTCTCCGCGGAATGGAAGCGGATCTTGCCGCCATCGGTCTTTCCAGACTACCGGCATCCTGGGGCGGCTGGGCGCGGCGCGGACAGATAGTGGATGGCTCGGATGGTGTCCTTGCCCAGTATGGACTCCTTGAAGAGATCCGGCAAAGGGAAGAAGAGCGATGGGTCGCGACGCCCAGCGACTCTTATGACCAACAGCGCTCGGCACGGGTGGATCTGTGGCGCGTGGTTGCGGCGGAAGCTCGACAAGCAGACGCTATAGCGTGGCTCCGTATGGTAATGACGGACCAGGAGCCAACTGCGGCCGCGGCCGCATCGGCCGCTCTTGCGAAATGGCAGAAAAGACAGGACATTCCGGTTCCCGCCTCGCTTGTATATGCACGCGAGGCGCTAACGCAATACGCCTCATCAGATGATATCGAAGCTGCCGCTATTGCCAATGCTGCGTTGGGCTCAGAAAATGTCGTTCAGCAGCCACTTCTTACTGATAAAAAGCCATCCACCGTAGGCGACACATTGTCGATTATTGTTCATGGAACGCACGCCTGGTCGAAATCCTGGTGGTTCGCTGGAGGAGACTTTCACACCTACGTACTACAAGAAGTGCGTCCAGATCTGTTTAGCGGATATACTGGTTATCAATGGAACGGAGCCTACAATAAGAGAGACCGCGCTGTGGCGGCCGAGAGGCTCGCCGGATGGGCTGGGGAAACTATCCGTGGCCACTTGAATACCGTTTTCGCCCACAGCTACGGTGGTGTCATCGCACTAAAGGCTACCACGCACGGACTCTTTATCAGAGATCTTGTACTGCTGAGTACACCGGCTGAGGATATTCGCGTGGAGTGGAGAAATATCGAGCGGGCCGTATCCTTGCGCATCCACATAGATATTATCCTTCTGGCCGCACGACGCGCTCAACGCTTTACCGAGAACGTTGAAGAGCATTACCTTCCTCACTGGTTTTGGAATCACAGTGACTCTCATGATCCAGCCCTTTGGAGGAGCGAGAGATGCCCCGAAGCGTTGGGACTCGTGGCAGCAAACGGATGAATCTAGGTTGGCGGCTCGTTTCTATAGTCATATCAGCACTACGTTGCGCCGTCGACGACCATCTATCTCACTAAATGTTTATCGCGAGGCCTGTATGGATCCAGCCTCCTAGCTCCCACCCGACTTGGGTCACATCTTGACCTTGAGTGAGCTCGCAAGGCTCTGAGCTGCGAGTTCGCCGCTCATCGCAGGCGAATTTGGGCACTAAGTTTGGCAATCAAACTGACCAGTCGGCCAGCCTTGCGGATAGCCCGCCGGAACGGGGACCGGTCAGGTCTGGTCCACGTCAGCCTCGGCCTGGCGTGCCTGGCCACCGACTGCGGCGACTGGCACCGCGCCGCGGAGCTGCACGGCGTCGCGCAGGCCTTCCACGACCGAACGGGATGGCGGTGGGAAGAAGGTGAGGCGCGCTACCGTAGGGAGAGCCTTGGCCAGCTGCGTGCGCGTCTCGGCGATGAGCAGTTCCAGCAGGCC
>JASHVM010000469.1:0-4974 GCA_030044595.1 Streptosporangiaceae bacterium | reverse complement strand
GCCGGTATCTTCGGCGGCAACCGTGACGGCAACGACGCCGGCCGTCAGCGCCCGAAGGTCGGCCAGACGTCTCGCCCTTCCCGGCAGGTATACCCTCCACGTGGGGCGCAAGGGCGAGGTATGGACACACACGGGTCGACGCCGATCAGGCGGAGATAGAAAGTGAGCAGCTTGTGAGAAAGATCGCGTTGGAAGAGGCCGTCACGGCTTCTGGAATGGACAAGTACCTGGCGCGGACGATCGAGACGTTCGACGCGGCGAAAAAGGCGACGCTGACTGATTTGCTCACGGATCGCGCGGATCGCCGCATGCCGACGATGGATGCCGCCGGAATCGACATCTTCGTGCTCTCCCAGACCACGCCCGGGGTGCAGGTTGAACCCGACGCAGCCACCGCGGTGCGACTGGCGCGTTCCACCAACGACTACCTGCATGCGCAGGTTCAGAGTCATCCGGACCGGTATCGCGCGTTCGCTCATCTGGCCATGCAGGACGTCAGCGCTGCCGTCAGCGAGCTCCAGCGCTGCGTGCGCGATCTTGGCTTTGTCGGTGCGATGATCAACGGGAATACCAACGGCGTCTATCTCGATGATTCGCGTTACCTTCCGTTCTGGGAGGCGGTCGTGGGGCTCGATGTACCGGTGTACATCCATCCGGCCGACCCGTATGTGCAACCGGACGTCTTCGACGGGTACCCCCAGATGCAAGGCGCGGTGTGGGGCTGGCACACTGATAACTCGTCGCACTTTTTGCGGTTGCTTCTGAGCGGGCTGTTCGACCGTTATCCAGCCCTGACGGTCATCTTGGGTCACATGGGTGAATTGCTTCCGTACTACGCGCTGCGGATTGACAAGCGCCTGCAGGAGGTTGGCGGCGGCGGGATCGCGCGGAAGCCATCGGAGTACTTTCGCTCCAATCTCCTGGTGACGACTTCCGGGGTCTTGCAGGATTCGGCACTCTTGTGCGCGATCGCGGAGCTGGGCGACGACCGCGTTCTCTTTTCTGTCGACTACCCGTTCGAAGACGCTAAGGGGTCCGCGGACTGGATCGACGCGGCGCCAATCACCTCCGAACAGCACGAAAAGGTGTGTCACGGCAACGCTGAGCGCGCGCTGCACCTTTGAGGGAGACCACCGCGGAGACGGGTCTCACGCGCCGACGACGCTCAATTCTTCGAACGACTCGCTGATGCGCTGGGACAAGCAGCCGGGCAATACGCCTTGCACGAACTGCGGACAGCTCAACTGGCTGTCGGCAGGCCGGGGCCGAGGCCAGGATGCTGGAGCCGCACTGACACGGCCGCTGCAGATCGTAATTTGTCGGAACGTCCTCGCTGGCCAGCGGAGTCGGCTGCCGTCCGGCCAACAGCGGTCCGCACACAACGACTAAGTGACGAAGTGAGTGACAATCGTCACGGCCAACGGCGGACATCAGCGGACATCCCCGGACGGTCTGCCGCAGGCCGTACGCGCTGCGAAGCTGGCAGTAAGCGCCTGTACTTGGGTTCGGGACGAAGGGGCCATGTGCTAACGCCCTGTTAACAGCAGGTGTGGATGTATGTGGGTCGCGGCGGGCGCGGACGGCCATGAAGACGCACCGCGCCCCGCGGCTCGAGTCAGACCGCGACGTGATCCTCGGCCAGCGGCCTTACGCGTGCGGGCACCGGCGGACCCTGCTTGACCATCCAGATCCCGGCCACCAGCACCCAGAGCACCGTCGCGAGTACGCCGAAGAACCCGGCGGGACCGGCCAGGCAGGCCAGGCCGAACACGAACATGACCCATCCCATCCAGGTCGGCTGGATCCGGCCCACCACGACGGCCAGGCCGGTCAGGATGCCGAACAGGGCGAACCCGACGAGAATCGGCAGGAAGAAATCGTTCTCCAGCAGACTCAGCGTCTGAGCCGACGCGGTCGTCAGCCACGTAGCTCAGGGCACATGAGAGCCTCGAAAAGCACCGATTCCCTAGCTGATAGTGCGGGTTCGATTCCCGTCACCCGCTCCGGCCCCTTATCGCAGCTCGGCTGGCTTATCCACCATGCCCGCCCTGGCCGCCCGCACGGCTGCTGGGACCCCAAGGCCGCCTGCGGCCTCGCTGTGCGATCGGTTACGCGAAGCCTTGGCTCGACCTACCGGCTGCTCACCATGACCGGGATCGCACCGCACTCTGACCGGTGGTGCGCTAACGGAAGCAACAGGCTGGCGGCCGGGATCCAACCGTCAGCCAATGGCGAACTCATCGGTGTCCCAGATGGCCGCAGCAAAGCGGCGGCGCAGGCGGCGGCCGGTGACATGAGCGGGCGTGATACGTACGAAATGCTCCCGCGTGCTGCTAGCCCGTGGCCTGACGCCCACGGCCGCGATCGATGCGAGCTCGTCTTCAGAGTCCACATGGTGCGCAGCGCCCTGGATGAAGACGAACCAGCCTTCATGCGCGCGCTTGCCGAGGTTGTCGATCTCGAAGCTCACCTTGTATTCGGCGCCCCGTATTCCGGTGCGAAGGTCCTCGCAGGTCGGGCTGTCCTGCGCGGTGCGGAACACGATGGTGCCTTCATGCAGCTTGTAGTTGACCGGGAGCACGGCGACGCCGTTCGGGCCGGAGTACGCAAGCCGACCGACACCCCGCGCCGAAATGAGCCGCAGGCACTCGGCCTCGTCCAGCCGTTCGGGCGCTGGATCCCAGATCGTGTGATACCCGGGCTCGGGATCGGCCGATCTGCCGGGTTCCGGTCGGAGCGGGGGACGGTCAGCCTGTCCTGGTCGGCCTGGGGAGGGATGCTGGTCTAGTCGCATGACTACCTCCATGAGGTTGTTGATCGCCTGGCGCTTCGTGGCCCAGACCTGCCGCACGGCAGAATGTGGCTGAAGCAGCCTTGCCGTTGATGGCTTCCGGGCACCGTTCTGAACATCCCGGCTGCCGCCGACGTGGTGCGCACGATCGCTGATTGCGGAGCTGGCGACGACCGTCCGTTAGCTTGGCTGCGAGAACGGCCGGACGGTCACGATGGGGCCTCGCGGCCGGAACGCTGATTACCAGGACGCCATACGCGTTCTGCGCGGCGGCCGAAACAGACAACAAAACGACCTCCACCTGTTTTCGCGACGTCCACGACGTCGACTAGGTAGAGGCCGTCAGCCAGCTAGAAAATCTCGGCGTTGCGCGAGCCTCATCGCTTGAACAATTACACGATACACCGGGCGCACGCGGAGTTCCAACCCGGTCACCGATCTCGAACTGCACTTCTACCCAGTCCGCTCATATTCGGTGACCAGGCCGCCGGGCAGGCCGGACGCTTGATCTGCTCCTGGAGAGACTGGCGACGGTAGGCAGGAGCGCCGGGCATACTCCGTCACGATCGAGGATCAGGCAATGTTCAGCTCTGCGCCGATTCCGATGATGATGACCCCCGCCAGTGCCAGACCGGCCGCCCATGAGGCCGCGTTCCCCTGGATCCGCCGGGCGGTCACCACGCCCAGCAGGGCGAGCATGCCGACCGCGATGACCAGCGCCAGCCACGCGTAATCGGGAAACGCGACCGCGGCCACCAGTGGCAACAAGGCGCCCGCGAAGCTCGCCGTGCTGGCCTGTGCCGCATCGGCCAGCGCGTTCCGCCGGGCCGCCCGGCCCAGCCGGGTAGTGGCCAGCGCACCACGCTTGAGCAGGTTCAGATGCTTGGCGGCGCCGATCAGGGCGAAGCGGAGGTCCACATACTGGGATACGAAGATGGCGAATGCCGCGGTGGCCAGGGCGAAGGTAGCGACTCGGAGCGACAGGCCAAGCCCGAGCGCGCTGCCACCGCGCAGGATCGACCCGCTGGAGAGACCCAACGCGTTCGTGATCCCATCAATCAAGCCCAGCACGATCGGGCCACCCCGCACGCGTAGCCAGGGCCAGTGCAGCGCGATGAGGCGCGACAGCCTCATCGCTCCCGTACTATCCGCTCGATGAGCCGATCGCCCGCGACAAGCTCGTCGATGCTATTCACCACCGCCCCTGTCGACTCGATTGCGCGGATAAGCGCGTCGAGATCGATATCGTTTCCTTCGACAGTGACGTCCATCCCCACGGTCTGCACGTCTATTTCAGTGACGGTGATGTTAAGCGCTTCCACACCGGGAGCAACGTCTATTGCTTTCGCGATGTCTATAATCTCGGGCTGCTGTATCGCTTTGTCCACGTCAAGAAGCAATCTACGAATTTTCATGACATCCCCTTTCTAGGATGACAGCGGGTCAGGTCTGCCCAGCCCGCTGTTCCACCATGATCTCGTATGTGGTCTGGGTCCGGGGATGGCCCGCGAGCGTACGGCGGCACCCTCCACGGTCCAGGGCGCTTCGCGTTTCCTCCCGGAAATGGCCTGGGCCACCCTCGACCGCGGAGCCTCTGTGTCGCCTCCGGTCAAAAACTAAGGGGCGGGCAGGAGCCTGCCCGGACCGGACGCGGGCTATCCCCGGCACGGTGCAGGTGCTCACGAAGATATCGGTTCTTATGAACTCAGCTGACAGCCTGTCAACGGCCAAGTTGGGGTCACCGCTGGTGGCCAGTTAAAAGTCCCCGCTCCTCGGGTTTGTTCAGCTGGTTTTGAGGGTGCTGCCTCCTTGGGCTCGGGCTTGTTTCATCCGGTAGGAGTCGCCGTTGGTGATGACGACGTGGCAGTGGTGCAGGAGCCGGTCGAGCATGCTGACGGCGGTGGTGTGCTCGGGCAGGAACCGGCCCGCTCCATCAAATGGCGGTCCTGACCATCCTTATGACCGGCGCAGCTCGTCGCCAGAACGGTTGACCCGGGACCGGCGGCACCATCCCCGAACGGCCGGCCGTGCCAGCATCCGGCTGCCTGCCGAGCCTGGGATCGGGTCGCTCTGGGTGACCTGCCTTGGTCCGGCGCCGGTGAGCACAGTGCCGCCCTATCTGGGTGGTTCTCGCGCTGCGGCTCGCTGCCTTTTCGGCCGCCCGTGATGGGTCGTTCTGCGCG
>JASHVM010000468.1:0-2561 GCA_030044595.1 Streptosporangiaceae bacterium | reverse complement strand
TGCCGGCCGCATTCGCGGCCCACCAGGTCCCTCGCGCCAGGACTCGCGGCACGCCGCCGGGGCGCGCTGAGCCATGCCCCGCCGCGGACGTGCCGATCGCGCAGGGCGCGCCAACTCCAGATGACACTGCGTCAACAGCAGCTTGTCACCGATGGATGACTAAACGCACATAGCGCCGATTTCGCGCGCGAGGTTATTGGGAACTCGTGGGGTAGAGGCGCGCGCAGATTGTGTCGTTCGGCGTCGGCGTCGGCGTCGGCTTCGCATGCACCCGGGCACTCTATGCATTGAGACTGGTAAGGAAGCGGTCTGCAGGACCGCCGCCATTCAACGCCGATGCCGAGGATGATGGCCGCAGCCGGTGCAGTCATCTCAATGTCAATTAGCCCGTGTCCCCGCCTCCCCGATCCAGTTGTTAGGGCAACACTCGAGGGCCGGTTCCCCGAGATCCCGCTGCTCTGAATATCTGCGGCCGCATGTGTGACGTGATTACCAGCAGGCCGGAGGTCTTGCCTGCGGCGTAGGCTCACTGGTCAGGCTTCGGGGATGGGCATGCCGGCGCGTTCCAGGGTCATGGAGGCGGGCTCGGGCCCGCCGCGTATCCCGGTGTCGAGGGCGTCTATCGCGGCCAGCTCGCTGGTGGTGAGTTCGAAGTCGAAGATGTTGAAGTTCTCCACGATTCGCTGTGGCCTGACGGACTTGGGGATGGCCGAGCGGCCGTGCTGGAGGTGCCAGCGCAGCATGACCTGCGCGGCGGTCTTGCCGTGCGCGCCGGCGATGGCGAGGATGGCTGGGTCTTGCAGGGTGCTGTTGCCGGTGCCGCGGTAGAACGTGATGCCGCCGATCGGGGACCAGGCCTGGGTGAGGATGCCGTGCTCGGCGTCTGCCTTCTGCACGGCGGGCTGGGTGAAGTAGGGGTGCAGTTCGACCTGGTTGACGGCGGGCACGGTCCCGGTGGCGTCCAGCAGTTGCGCGAGGTAGCCGGGCATGAAGTTGGAGACCCCGATGGCCCGCACCCTGCTGTCGGCCAGGAGCTGCTCGAGTGCTTTGTAGGCGGCGATGGTGCGGTCGAACGCGGTCGGCAGCGGCTGGTGCAAGATGAGCAGGTCGATCTGTTCTACCCCCAGCTTGCTGGCGCTCTTGTCGAAGGCGTGCAGGGTCTGGTCGTAGCCGTAGTCGCTGATCCAGACCTTGGTCTCGATGAAGACCTCGTCCCGGTCGATGCCGGAGCGGCGGATGGCCTCGCCGGTCTCCCGTTCGTTGGCGTAGGCGGCTGCGGTGTCGATGTGGCGGTAGCCGGCCGCTAGTGCCGCTTCGACGGCGGCGGTGGTTTCCTCGGGCGGGGTCTGGAAGACTCCCAGCCCGATGGCGGGTATCTGGACGCCGTTGTTGAGTGTCAGCAGCGGGGCCTGCGCTGTCATGGTGATGGCTCCTGTCGGTTGGTTACGGTCGTGTGGAGTTCCCCGGTCAGCGGTTGATCAGGCGCTGCATGGCCTCGGGGTAGCGGTCGCCGGTGAGCTGGAAGGCGGAGGCGGCCCGGCTGATCTCCTCGAGGTCCTCGGCGGTCAGGGCGACGCTGGCGCTCCCCGTGTTCTCTTCGAGTCGCTGCACGCGGCTGGTGCCCGGGATCGGGACGGCGTGTGGGTTGCCGACCAGGATCCAGGCGATCGCCACCTGCCCGGGGGTCGCGCCGTGCCGCGCGGCGGCGCGCTGCAGCAACTGGACCAGGCCCTGGCTGGCCGTGATGGTCTCCTCGGAGAAGCGGGGGAAGACCGAGCGGAAGTCGCCGGGGCCGTTGACGTCGGCGGCCGTGGTGACGGTGCCGGTGAGGAAGCCCTTGCCAAGCGGACTGAACGGCACGAAGCCGATGCCGAGCTCTCGCAGGAGGGGCAGGATCTGCTGCTCCGGTTCGCGCCACCACAGGGAGTACTCGCTTTGCAGGGCGGTGACGGGGTGCACCGCGTGGGCACGGCGGATGACATCCACCCCGGCCTCCGACAGGCCGAAGTGCCGGACCTTGCCGGCCTGGATGAGCTCCGCGACCGTCCCGGCGACGTCCTCGATCGGCACCTGAGGGTCGACGCGATGCTGGTAGAACAGGTCAATCCGGTCGGTGCGCAGCCGGGCCAGGGACGCGCCGGCCACCTGCCGGATGTGCTCGGGCCAGCTGGACAGGCCGGCCTGCCAGCCGTCCTTGATGTCGAAGCCGAACTTGGTGGCGATGACGACCTGGTCCCGTACCGGCGCCAGCGCCTCGCCGACCCATTCCTCGCTGGTGTAGGGGCCGTATACCTCAGCGGTGTCGAAGAACGTCACCCCCAGGTCCACTGCCCGGCCGATCACCTTCAGCGCGTTCTCCCGGGATCCCAGGGTCATGCACCCGAGCCCCACCGCCGAGACCTCTAGTCCGCTGCCCAGAATTCGTGTGTCCATGTCCGTTCCTTATCTCGCGGGGCCTGCCGTGGCCGCTTGACGTGCTGTGGCTAGCGAAGGGTGAGGTTCCAGCGGCTGGCCCGCAGGGCGGCGATGACGCCGCCGTCGATGAGCAGGTCGGTGCCGGT
>JASHVM010000467.1:0-3973 GCA_030044595.1 Streptosporangiaceae bacterium | reverse complement strand
ATCGCGGCGAAGATGAGGTTGACGTACAGGCACCAGCGCCAGCTAAGGTACTGGGTCAGCAGCCCGCCAAGCAGCAAGCCGACCGCGCCGCCCGCGCCGGCAATGGCGCCGAAGACACCGAACGCCTTGCCCCGGTCTTTCGTGCCTTCGAACGTGGTAGTCAGCAGCGACAGCGCGGCCGGGGCGAGCAGCGCGCCGAACGCGCCCTGGCAGGCGCGGGCCGTGACGAGCATGCCGAAGCTGCCCGCTGCCCCGCCGGCGGCCGACGCGACCGCGAACCCGATCAGGCCCGTGATGAACGTAGCCTTCCGGCCGATCATGTCCGAGAGCCTGCCGCCGAGCAGCAGCAGGCTGCCGAACGCGAGCGCGTACGCGGTGACCACCCATTGCCGTTCGATGTTCGAGAAGTGCAGGGCGTGCTGGGCCGAGGGCAGGGCGATGTTCACGATCGTGGCGTCAAGCACCACCATCAGCTGGGCCAGGGCGACGACGGCCAAGATTAGCCAGCGGCGGGGGTCCGCCCCGGTCACCGCGGGTGCCGGGATGGGTTCCCGCGCCGGGCCGGGGACGGCCGCGATCGCGTCGCTGGCGGGTCGGCTGCTGGTCCGGACCACGCTGGACATGGCGCCTCCTATAGCGAAGGAATGTTCTTTTTATAATGATGACGGCTGGGCAGCCCGTCAAGAGGGAACATTCCTTCTTTTTGTGGTAGGGTGACGACATGCCCCGGATCACCGACGAGCGCCGTCAGGCCCGGCGCGAGCAAGTCCTCGACGCGGCCCGCGCCTGCCTGCAAGAGCACGGGCTCGAAGCCGTCTCGATGGAGATGATCATCGCCCGCTCCGGCCTGTCGACCGGCGCCGTCTACGGCTACTTCAAGGGCAAGGAGGAGATCATCAACGCCGTCGTGACCGAAGGAACGGCCGCGATGGGCCGGCAGCTCGCCCCGATCCTCACCGACCCCGAGCCGCCGCCGCTTCCCGAACTCGCAGATCAGCTACTGCGTACCATCGCGGCCTTCGGCCAGGACAAGCACGACGGCATCGACCGCCTGCTCGTGTCCCTGCACGGCTGGAGCCACTCCCAGAGCGACCCCGGGCTCAAGGCGGCCACCCTCGCCGGCTACCGCCGACAGCGCGAACTGTTCGCCGAGACGGCGCGTCGGTGGCAGGCGGCCGGGACGCTCGACCCCGATGCCGATCCTCACGGGGTGGCGGAGTTGCTGATGTCGATAATCCTGGGGTTCGTCGCCCAGCGGGCACTAGCCGGAGACGCCGACGTGCAGGCGCACGTCGGCGCCCTTGAAGCACTCACGAGTCGACAGGCGGCTAGCGGCCAAGGGTGGCGTGTGGATAATGCGAGCCAGCACGCTTGAGGCGGACCCGGGGCCAAGCCCGGATTGACCCGGTCTGGCTCCCGTAGAGTCGTCTGGTGTCCACGCGCTGGATTCCGCTGATAGGGTGGTCCGCTGCCGTCCTGGCGATGGCGGTCGCGCTGACGCTTGTCGTCGGTGAACTCGCGGACGCCGGGCAGCGACGCTGGTGGGCGGCCCATCCGCTTACCACGGACACCGTGGCAGGACTGCTTGTGCTGCTGGTCACGGTTCTCGTCGTGAATCAGCTGATCAACAGGCGGCAGGCCCGGCAACGCGGCCACGCGGTGGCCTCACAGGCCGCCATCATGGTGGCCCAGGCCACTCGTTCGGTCGAGGCTGTGTCGTCAGTGATCGCCGGGTCGGGCGACCGCGGCGCCGCGTCCGATAGTTTGCGGACGTACATGATGATGCTGCTCACAGGTGCGCCCGTGCTCATCGACGACCCGGTCGCGCGGCGTTTCCTCGAGCAGGCCCAGTACCTCGGCGGAGTGATGACCCGCACGTTCGGCGCCATGGAAAGGTCGCCGCGCGGCGCTGCCGTGCCGACCGACAAGCTGGACGACGCCGTGCAACAGCTCAAGAGTGCCGCCGCACCGCTTCTTCAGCTGCTCAGTCCCGGAATGCGCGACTTGATCCAGCGCATCGGCCAAACCCCTGAAGAGTAGTATGAGTACCTTGACGGTTACATAACCATCTCGGTACATTAACGCCATGGAAGCTGCCCTGCGCGCGCTGGCGGACGAAAGCCGGCGGACCATGCTGGAAACGCTGTCACGCGGCCCGGCCACCGCCGGCGAGCTGGCGGCGCTGCTGCCGATTGCCCGCCCGGGGGTGTCACGGCACCTGCGGGTGCTGCGGGAGGCAGGGCTCGTCGAGGCTCGCCAGGAAGCGCAGCGGCGGATCTACAGCCTCCGTCCCCAGCCGCTCGCCGAGATCGATGAATGGCTGGGCCAGTACCGTGCCCTGTGGGAACAGCGGCTGGACGCCCTGCGCACCGAGATAGCCCGGGGAAAACGCGAGCGAAGGAGCACCAGATGACCAGCAACGCACGTCCGGGCACCCGCATCCTGGGCAGCCTGCGATCGGTGGACGGCAAGGGAGTCGTGCGCATAGAGGACCGCTACGACGCCGATATCGACGACCTGTGGTCAGCACTCACCGATCCCGGCCGCCTGGCCCGCTGGTACGGCCAGGTAGAAGGCGACCTCCGCCCCGGCGGAGAGTTCCGCCTGCACGAAGAGTCCGCTGACATCGACGCTGCCGGGCGCATAGAGGCGTGCGAGCCCCCGCGGCGGCTGCTCGTGACGTCCAGGGAGACGGATGAGTCCTACCTGCGCGGGGAGGGAGTGCCGCCGTACGACGAGACCCTCGAGGTCACGCTGACCGCCGACGGCGACCAGACCATCCTGGTCATCGAGGCCCGGGGCATGCCCCTGGACAAGATCGCCTTCTACGGGGCCGGGTGGCAGATCCACGCCGAAAATCTTGCCGCCTACCTCGCCGGGCGTCAGCGCGGCGACACGGGGACCCGGTGGGACGAGCTCGTTCCTCCCTATCAGGACCTGGCGGCCACCATCGGCTAGCTATCGACGGGACACGCTCGGCCGGTTGGCGGACAGCGTGCTTCGCCTGCCCTGCCGTCGCTTCCCGGCCAAGGTCCCGGGTGGCCGCCCCGGGCGTTGAACCCGGCGTGCTGGCGATCGGTGGCAGCGCCGCGGCGCTTGTCCAGGCACCGGTGTTGCGACGCCCCCTGACCGTGGCTCTGTGTCTCCGTCTGGCTGTCCGCGGCGTGTGGCAGACTTCCCGGCATGATCGGAGCGGACGCCAAAGCCGACCTGCACCGCTACTTGCAGGCGGCGCGGGAAGCCCTGCTGTGGAAGCTCGACGGGCTCGCTGACTACGACATCCGCCGGCCGCTGACGCCGACCGGCACCAACCTGCTGGGGCTGGTCAAGCACCTGGCCGGTGTCGAGCTGTGGTATTTCGGTGATGCCTTCGGGCGGCCGCCCCGCCAGCGGCCCTGGTCTGCGGACGACGCCAGAAGCAACGCGGACTTCTGGGCCGCGGCCGACGAGCCGCGCGACCAGGTGGTCGGCATGTACAGGAAAGCCTGGGCGCACGCCGACCAGACCATCGAGGCGCTAGACCTGGATGCAGTCGGCCACGTGCCCTGGTGGCCAGCCCGCCGGCAGGAGGTGACGCTGCACCAGATCCTGGTCCACGTGGTCGCCGAGACCAACCGGCACGCCGGGCATGCCGACATCGTCCGCGAGCTCATCGACGGGGCCGCCGGGCTGCAAGCCGACGACGACAACCTGCGGGCGCATGACCCGGAGTGGTGGCAGAACTACCGTAACCAGCTTGAGCGCGTGGCGCGAGAATCCGGCCACGCCACTTGACGTAGACCAACCGGAACCGACGCTCTCCCCCTCACTACGGGATCCTGGTGCCTTTCGAGGCTGGCGGTTCTTGACCGCATCCGGCTCAGGTCCCGACGAAGTGAGCAACGTAGAGGCGCTGCCAGGGCGTCTCGACGGCATGCTGATCGTAATTGTCGCGGACGAACGCCACAGCGTCCGGGCTGGGCACACCGTCGAG
>JASHVM010000466.1:0-6441 GCA_030044595.1 Streptosporangiaceae bacterium | reverse complement strand
ACTCCGCCCTGCCGCAGCGCGTCCAGCGTCGCCCGCACGGGCTGCGCCGCGGACAGCGCCCGCGCGCTCGCCGTCTGCGGGACGGCGCGGCTCTCCAGGTAGGCGAGCGCGTCGATCAGGCCCAGGCGGATCTGACCGAAGGTGAGAGCGGCACCGTGCATGGCCAGCAAGATCGTGGTGATGATCGCCGTCGCCGTGACCGGCAGGCCCTGGTTGATCCGCCAGGCGACCTCGAACGCGGTCTTCTGCAAGGCCAGCCGCCGGGCAGCGGGATCGGTAGCGGTCTGGCCGGACGGCGGCCCGAGGAAGGCGCTGAGCGAGACCGGTTGGTCGAAGCGCACGTAGACCTTGCCGTAATGGCGAGCGCCCTGCGCCTTGACGAAGCTGTAGAGCCTGCCGAAGCCTTCCGGCTTCTTCTGCCCGCCGCGCGCGTAGCCGGCGTACTCGGTGATCTCATCCAACTGGTCGAAGGCGATCGATACCGGCAGCAGCAGGATGTCGTCTACGCGTCCGTCCAGGTAGGCGTCGGCGGCGTAGGAGAGCAAGCCAAGTTTCGGGGGGAGCATCTTGCCGGTGCGCGAGCGGGTGCCCTCGATCGACCAGCTGAGGTTGAACCGCTTCTCGAGCACGTAGCCGACGTATTCGCGCAGCACGTACTTGTACAGCGGGTCGTCACCGATCGAGCGCCGGATGAAGATGACCCCGGCCCGTCGCAAGATCGCCCCCATCGGCCCGAAGGCCATGTTGATGCCCGCGAAGAGATGCGCCGGCGGCAGGCCCTTCTCCTGCATGGCGACGGCGAGCACGAGGTTGTCCAGATACGATCGGTGCGACCACAGCAGGACGCATGGATACCGCTGCATCGCTGCGCGCAGCCGTTCGACCTGGCTGTCGTCGTAGTCGATCTGCGGATCAAATCCGCGCTGGTAGATCAGCCGGCCCATGGTCGGCATGATGTCGATCAGCCGACGGCTCCAGCCGGCCACGAGCTCATCGAGTATCTGGCCCGCTTCCGCCAGCGTGGGCGGCGGCTGGTCCGGCGCGCGCCGTATCTCGCGCAGCCCGGAACGGAACCGACGCGAAGCGAGAATCTCCTCCTTCACCAGGCTCGGCGTCTTGTACCTGGGGCCGAGCAGCCGGTACTCGGCCCGGTCGAGCGCGAGCGTCGCGCGGCGGGCTACGTACGCGGCGAAGTCGGCCGGGCCGTCGCCGCCGGTGGCCGTGACCCAGTGCTGCCGCAGCTCGCCGACGGTCGCGGACTCGCCGACCAGGACCGCGGCCCGGTCCGGCTCGCGGGCCAGGATCCGCCGTTGCTGACGTTCGCTGGGATGGTACGGATCGTGACCTGGTAGCAGGTCGGCCAGCTGGGCGGCCCGCCGACCCGCGTGCTCGGCGGGCAGCCAGGCGACTCTGACCGGTACCAGCCGCACGGCGGGGTCACCGTCCAGCAGCGCCTCAGGCACCGGCGCCTGTCCGCTTCCCGCCGCCCCGAGCCTTCCCGCCGCCGCGAGCCTTCCCGCCGCCCCGCCGCTTTCTGTCGCCCCGAGGCCTCCCGCCGGCCCGAGGCTGACCGTCGCCCGGTCCGTCCCGCCCGCCGCGGCGATCCGCTCCCGGATGAGCCGCGCCTCGGTCGCGGTGGAAGCCTGCGTGAGCAGTACCGTCTCCGAGTGATCGGCCAACAGGTCGGCCAGGCCGGGTTCCGCGGTCATGACGACGCTCCCGCGTGGCCGTCCGGTCCGGCTGAGGGCCAGTCGGCCAGCGTCTTCAGGTAGCGCGCCCGGATCAGCTCGATTCGTTCCGGCAGGTCCTGCACGGTCCAGTCCGTGACGTCGACAGGAGCCAGCACCGCGATGTCCACGGTGCCGGGGTTGAGCGAGGAGGCGTTGCGGCCCGCCACCGAATCGGAGTTCCTGATGACGATCGGGACGATCGGCAGGCCGGTGGCCATGGCTATCCGGAAGGCCCCCTTCTTGAACGGGCCCACCTCCTGGGTGTCCATCCGGGTCCCCTCGGGGGCGATCAGAATCGACAGTCCCTTGCGCGCGGCGTCCTCGACGGGCTTGAGAGCCGCGACCGCGGCCGCGGTGTCGTCACGGTCGATGAACGCCGCGTCGAGCAGCTTCCCGAGCAGGCCGGCGACGGGGTTGCTTTGCAGTTCCTTCTTGGCCACGCCAGTCCAGTTGTCCCGCAGCAGCGCCGCGACCATGAACACGTCGAAGTTGTTGCGGTGGTTGAACAAGAAGACGGCGGGCCGTTGCGCGGTCAGGTTCTGCTCGCCGGCCACGTTCAGCTTGACGCCGCTCAGCGCGAGCACAGCCTCCGGCCAGTACCTGGTCAGGAAGTTGACGCCCGCGCGCCTGTTCCTCGTCAGCACGCCGATGCCCAGCGCGCCTGCGGCTATCGGGCCCAGCGCGCCGACCGCCGCCAGCCTGCGAGCCACCGATACCGGGTTGTCCGCACTCCGGCTGCTGAACCGCAGGACGGGCCAGCCGCGCCGGGCCGCGACCTTGGCCAGGTTTGGCCCCGGATTGGTCGGCCTGGGGTTGCCGACCAGGTACATCAGGCCGATGTCTTCATCGCCGTCGGCGTAGAAATAGCTCGAGAGCAGGTCGATCTGATGATCGGCGGCGAACCGCTGGACGCTGGTGGCCTTCGTGTCACCCCACACCACCGGGCGCTCGATCTGCCCGGTCAAGATCCCGTGCTCATCGACGACGAACCGGTTACAGATCAGGTGCTCGATGCCGAGGTAGCGCGCTACCGGCGCCGCCTGCATGCTCAGCGCCGACGAGCTCAGCACCACGGTATGGCCGCGCCGCTGGTGCGCGCGGACCAGCTCGCGCATCTCCGGGTAGATCAGGTCCGCGACAGACTGCTGGAAGACCCGCTCGCCCATCTCGTCGACGTCCTCGGCCAGCCGGCCCTTGGCCGAGCGCACCGCGCCTTCGATCACGCTCTCGAACTGGCCCCGCCCGAGCCGGTATTCCAGCGCAAGCTGCATCATGTGCAGGAACTCGGTCGGCCCGACCTCCCGGTGGCGCAGCCGGTCCTTGGTGATGGCCGCGACCGTGTACCCGGCCACCAGCGTTCCGTCCAGGTCGAAGAACGCGCCCACCTGGGGACCTTCCGGGCTGGCCTCGACTTCCGCGACCGAGCCGGGCAACCGCAAGCGCTGCCCCCCCGGGCCGGCGCCGAACGGGGCGGCGGTCATCTTGGCCGCCGGCCCGATGTCTGCGTCGAGGACACACCCGCGCGCGACCGAGGCCGCGGCCGTCCCAGCTCGACCACTTCGTCGAAGCCGACCTGCAGGCACTTGTCCAGCTGGTCGGGTACGGTGAACGACGCCGTGTCGTAACGGAAGGTCACGGTGCACGTGCCGGCCCGGGAGACCAGCACCGCCATCATGGCCACCCCGGGCAGCGGCCCCATCCCGTACTGCCGTTGCACCTTGGCCCCGGCCAAGAACGTCTCCTCCGCGTAGCCGGGCACGTTGCTGGCCTGGATGTCCGCCGAGGTGATCCGCCCGGCGATGGGCAGCAGCGCCGCGTCGGGCAGAACGCTCAGCACCGGCGCGAGCCGCCCGATCACGTCGATCGCCGGTTCGCTGCGCCGCGCGATCACCTGGTGGCGGATGAGCCGCATCCGCTCGGCGGGGTCGGGCTCGCTCATCGGCGCGGAGATGGTCACACCCGCGAACCTGTTGCCCGACGCCGGGTCGTCCCCGGTGCGCAGGTTGACCGGAAGGGCCAGCGGCAGGGCGTCAATCGGCACCCCCAGCGCGTCGTGGTACCGCCCGAGACCGCCGCACAGCGCGGCGAGATACGCGTCGTTGACCGAACCTCCCACTGCCTTGGCCGCGGCGCGAAGTTCGGTCAGCGGTACCTCGAGGACGTGGGTACGGCTCACCAGGCTGCGCCGCCGCAGCAGCGGCGACGGCTCGGCCGGCAGCCCGCTGATCATGCGCAGCGCCGAGCCGGTGAAACCGATCGTGTCCGCGACCGTAGGCCGCGGTCGCCGGACCAAGCGGGTGACCGCGCCGACCGCGCCGGCCAGCATCTTCGCCGACGCCGACAGGGCCGCTTCCGGCAGGTGTTCAAGGCCGCTGCGCAGCAGGTCGTCGCCGCTCATGTCGCGCGGAATGGGCAGCGGCGGCAGCGGCCGCGGCTCCGGCTCTCGTTCGGTGTCGTAGATCTGCTCGAACAACGCGATTCCGCCGAGCCCGTCGGTGACCGCGTGGCTGAGTTTCATCAGCAATGCCGCCCGCTCCCCTTCCAAGCCCTCCACGTAGAGCGCTTCCCACAGCGCCCGGGAGGTGTCCAGCGGTGACTGCAGCGTGACCTCGGCCAGATCAAGGAGCTGACGCAGCGTGCCCGGGGCGGGCAGCGCTACCCGGCGCACGTGATAGTCCAGGTCAAAGTCGGGGTCGATGACCCACCGCGGGGACGTGATCGGCAGCAGCGGGATCACCACCTTCTGCCGCATCCTGACCACGACCCGGCTGGCCCGGTCGAGCGCCTCGCGCAGCCGGGCCCAGTCGGCCGGACGGTCGAGGATCTCGACGTCGAGGAACGCGGACCGCGTCGCCGGTCGTGCCTCGCCCCGGTAGAGCAGGTAATCCACCGGGCTGAGCTCGTCGGGCTCTCCGACGGGCGGTGCCAGGTCGGCCATGATGCCCCCAGGTGGCGCAGACGTTTACTGGTCAAGTCCTTGTGGTGCCGACCGGGCCGGAGCCGCTCCACCACTTCCACGTCGAGGGTCAGATCGGGTTCGAACTGCTCTGGCGCCGGCTGCCCGATAAGTACAGAGAATAACTGCTGGTAATTTGGCAGGGCCATCGAGGAGCAGGATCCGGTTGGCCGGAATGCCACCGTCGCCGACCTGCCCGCTGACGAAGCGAGGTTCCATGGTCCGAGAGCAGCGCCGCGGCCGGTCGATCGCGATGAGTGCCGAGGAACGGGACTCGTTTCTGGATGGCCAGCGGACCTGCCGGGTAGCGACGACCGGGTCCGGTGGCCCGCACGTCTCACCGGTCTGGTTCGTCTGGGACAAAGGGGCGTTGTGGGTTTACTCGCTTACCCGCAGCCAGCGGTGGGCCAACCTGCAGCGTGACCCCAGGGTCGCGGTGGTGATCGATGCGGGCCATCACTACCACGAGCTGCATGGCGTCGAGATCGAGGGCGAAGCCGCGGTGATCGGGCCCGTCCCGCGAACCGGCACCGAGGACCTGGCCACCCCGGAGCTGGCCGACCCGGAGCTGCGGATGGCCCGCAAGTACTTCGGCAGCGACAAGATGACCCACGACGGTCGGCACGCCTGGCTGCGCATCACGCCGCTGAAGGTCGTCAGCTGGGATTTCCGCAAGCTCGCCGACCTCGCGCCGCGTCCGGCAACGTAACATCGTCCCAGGCCGCTGGCTTTCCGGCGAAGCTTTTCGCCCGGGCCGTTCCGGGAACGTTACTGTTCGGCACGAGGGCGGAACCGCGGGCCGCGAGCCCGGGGCAGGCCGAGCGTCTACGGATGGAGACGGGATGAGCGACGAGGTGCTGGTCGAGCGCCGTGGCGCGGTACAGGTCATCGTCATCAACCGGCCGGAGGCGCGCAACGCGCTGAACGGGGCGGTCGCGGCGGGGGTGCGCGACGCGGTCGACGCGCTTGACGCGGACGGCGAACTGCGGGCCGGGGTGCTCACCGGAGCCGGCGGCACGTTCTCGTCCGGGATGGACCTCAAGGCGTTCTTGCGCGGCGAGTCGCCCTTGTTCCCCGGCCGTGGCCTGTGCGGCATCACCCAGACGCCGCCGCGCAAGCCGCTGATCGGCGCGGCCGAAGGCTGGGCCCTGGCCGGGGGATTCGAGCTGCTACTGGCCTGTGACCTGGTCGTCGCGGGCGCGTCGGCGCGGTTCGGTGTCCCCGAGGTCAAGCGCTCGCTGGTGGCCGGCGCCGGCGCGGCGCTGCTGCTGGCCCAGCGAGTGCCCCGGGTCCTGGCCCTGGAGCTGCTGTTGACCGGCGATCCCGTAGACGCCAAACGGGCGGCCGAGATCGGGCTGGTCAACCGAGTCGTGGCGGACGGCATGGCGCTGGAGGAGGCCGTGGTGCTGGCCGATAGGATCGCCGCCAACGGTCCGCTGGCGGTCGTGGCCACCAAGCAGATCGCGTACCGCGGCGGCGACTGGACGGCCGAACAGCGCTGGGACGAGGCGGCCAGGCTGATGCAGCCGGTCTTCACCTCGCAAGACGCGCGAGAAGGAGCCCGTGCGTTCGCCGAGAAACGCGCGCCGGTGTGGCAGGGACGCTAACGTGCACATGGGAGCGGGCCACCTCTAGGCCCCAGATTAGGAGGATGCCATGAGCGTGTACCGGGTGATCGACGTGATCGGCACCAGCACCCAGTCGTGGGAGGACGCCGCGGTGACGGCGGTCGCTACCGCGCGCAAGTCACTGCGC
>JASHVM010000465.1:0-7730 GCA_030044595.1 Streptosporangiaceae bacterium | reverse complement strand
CCCACCCGCACAGCCGCGGATTCTCCTCGACCGTGAACATCCGGCCGGTCCTGGCCACCTCGGCGAGGATCGTCCGCGTGTCCAGCGGCACCAGCGAGCGCACGTCGACCACGGTCGCCTCGACGCCGTGCTCCACGGACAGCCGTTCGGCCGCCGCCAGCGACCTCGGCACCATCGCGGCCAGCGCGAGGATCGTCGCGTCCCCGCCCGCCCGCAGCACGCTGGCCCGGCCCAGCTCGTCGATCACCTCGACATCTTCCGGCACTTCGCCCTTGGTCGCGTACAGGCCCTTGTGCTCGAAGAACACGACCGGATTGGGATCGCGGACGGCCGCGGCGAGCAACCCCACCACGTCGCGCGGGTTCGACGGCGCGACGACCTTCAGGCCCGGCACCGCCATGGCCCAGTTCTCCACCGACTGGGAGTGCTGGGCGCCGAACCGCACCCCGGCCCCGTTGGCGCAGCGGATGACCAGCGGCAGCGCCACCTGGCCGTCGGACATGTACCTGCTCTTGGCCATCTCGTTGGCGATCAGGTCCCAGCAGACGGCGAAGAAGTCGCTGAACATGATCTCGGCGATCGGCCGCAGGCCGGTCATCGCGGCGCCCATCGCGGCGCCGAGGATGGCCTGCTCGCTGATCGGGGTGTCGCGGACCCGCAGCGGGCCGAACTCCTCGAGCAGGCCGACCGTCGTCTTGAACACCCCGCCGGCCGCGGCGACGTCCTCGCCGAGGAATACCACGTTCGGATCCCGGCGCATCTCCTGAGCGATCCCCCGGGCGACTGCCTCGCGGTAAGTGATAGCTGCCACCACGCCTCCGTTCGGTATCAAAGTGACGGTGAAATCCGGCGGGATGCCGGGGGCCGGCGGGTCATGTGATGACAGCGATGACCGTGGCCACGGGAACGGTCTGGCCCTGCGGGACGCGGATCTCGGACAGCACGCCGGTGGCGGGGGCGGGGATCTCGGCGTCGACTTTGTCGGTGCCGATCTCGAGCAGCGGCTCGCCTTCGGTGACCGCGTCGCCGACCTGCTTGAACCACTCGTTGACGGTGCCCTCGTCGACTGTCTCCCCCATCCGGGGCATGACGACCTCGGTCACCATCAGTTCCTCCAGGCGTGGCCGCCGTCGGCCCACACGTTGGTACCGGCCAGTTCCAGGCGCGGCTCCGGCCCGGCCTTGGCCTCCTCGGTCGCGCGGTCGACCGCCTCCCGTGCGTCCTTGTCGATCGCGTCGAGGACCGCCTCATCGACGCCGCGGCCGATCAAGACCGCGCGGTACGCGGCCAGCGGGTCCCTGGCCAGCCATTCCTGCACCTCGGCGGCGGGCCGGTACTTGCCGGGATCGGCCCGGGAATGCCCGCCGTGCCGGTAGGTGACCGCTTCGATGAGGGACGGGCCGGCGCCGGCCCGGGCTCGGGCGATGGCGGTCTGCGCCGTGCGGTAGACCGCTTCCACGTCGTTGCCGTCCACCACGACGGGCTCGAGCCCGTAGGACGCGGCGCGGTCGGCCGCCGGCCTGCGCACCGCGGTCACCGACCCGATCGCGGTGTACTCCATGTACTGGTTGTTCTCGCAGATGAAGATCACCGGAAGCTGCCAGACGGCGGCCAGGTTCAGCGCCTCGTGGAAGGCGCCGATGTTGGTGGCTCCGTCGCCGAGGAAGCAGACCGTGACCTGCCCGGTGCCGCGGTACTTCGCGGACCAGGCGGCGCCGTTGGCCACGACAAGCTGCGCGCCGACGATCGCGTACGCGCCCATGACGCCGCGGGAGACGTCCAGCAGGTGCATCGAGCCGCCCTTGCCGTGCATGAGGCCGTTTTCCCGGCCGAGGAGCTCGGCCATCACCGGGGTCATCGGGGTGCCGCGGGCGAGGACGTGGTTGTGCCCGCGGTAGGTGACGAACATGTAGTCGTCGTCGTTCATCGCCTCCGACACGCCCGCCGCGACCGCCTCCTGGCCGGTGCCGAGGTGGGTCGTCCCTTTGACCAGGTTCTGCAGGAACAGGTCGTGCGCGCGCTTCTCGAACAGCCGGATCCCGGCCATTTTCCGGTACATCTCGAGCGCGGTTGCCTCGGGTACGTCGGTGTCTATTTCCGGCACGTGATCGCCTCGTCAGTAGGGGTTGGTGACGTACAGGTCCTGGGCGGGGAACTTGGTCAGGATCTCGACCCCGCTCGGGCCGACCACGACCTCTTCCTCGATCCTGGCCGCCGACCGTCCGTCGGTCGCCGGGCAGTAGGTCTCCAGCGCGAACACCATGCCCTCCTTGATCTCCAGCGGCGCGTCGAGGGAGGTGAGCCTGGAGATGATCGGCCGCTCGTGCAGGGCCAGCCCGAGCCCGTGCCCGAACTCCAGGCCGAACGCTGTCTTCTCGTCCGCCAGCCCGATCTCCTGCGCGGTCGGCCACAGCCTGGCCACCTGGTCGGTGGAGACGCCGGGCTTGATCATCTCGATCGCGACGTCGATCCACTCGCGCGCCTTTTTGTAGGCGTCGCGCTGCGGTTGCGTCGACCGGCCCACCGCGAAGCAGCGGTAGTAGCAGGTCCGGTAGCCGTTGTAGGAGTGCATGATGTCGAAGAAGGCCTGCTCGGCGGGCCTGATCATGCGGTCGGAGAAGTTGTGCGGGTGCGGGTTGCACCGCTCGCCGGACACCGCGTTGATCGACTCCACGTCGTCGGAGCCCATCTCGTAGAGGCGCTTGTTCGCCAGCGCGACGATCTCGTTCTCCCGCACGCCGGGGCGCAGCGCCTCGGCTATGTCCTGGTAGGTGCCGTCGACCATGGCGGCTGCGGTGGCCAGCAGCGCGATCTCGTCCCTGGACTTGATCTCCCTGGCGTCCAGCATGACCTGCTGGCCGTCCCTGACGTCGATCTGCTGTCGTTGCAGCTCGAAGAAGGTGGGGACTTCGGCCCAGTCCACGCCGACCGGTTCGCCTGCCACTTGCGCGTTGGTGAGCCAGTCCTTGATCTCCGCGACCTGCTTGGCGGTCAGGCCGGACGCGGGCGGCGCGGCCCCGCGCATCGTCGTGTAGGAGGCGATGCAGTTCTCCGGCTTCAGCCACGGGCAGTACATCCGGTGGTGCACCGCGGCCGAGCCGAAGTCCCACAGCACCAGTTCGCCGGTGCGGGTGTACAGCGCGTACCGGCAGAGCTTGTCCCTGGTCCACTCGCCGATGGCGACGCCGGTCAGGTACCTGATGTTGTTGTTGTCGAAGACCAGCAGCGCGCCCAGGCCGGCATTTTCCATGGCTTGCCTGGCGCGGTCGAGACGGTACTGCCGTAGCCGACCGAAGTCGATCCTCTCCTCGAAGTCGACATTCATCCGGCCTGGCGCGGGGGCAAGGGGAAGTGAAGGTACGGCCATGGGAGCTCCTTTGCTCGTGCACCACAATCCAATGACGCGTGCAGTGAGACTGTCAAGGTTGTGGCGAATGGCGTGCAGTGTAGATTTACATCATGTCGGCTGACTTCGACCCGGGGACCGGGCTAGGTCCGCGGCTGCGCGTCGCTCGGGAGGGACGACGGCTGTCAGTGCGTGAGCTGGCCCGCAGGATCGGGTGCTCGGCCAGCCTTATCTCGCAGATCGAGCGCGGGGTGTCGGTACCTTCGGTGGGCGTGCTGTACTCGCTGGCCACCGAGCTCGACAGCTCACTGGACTACCTCCTGTTCGGCTCGGACCAGGCCAAGCGCCCGGACTCCGCGCAGGCGGTTTCCGATGGCGGGTACGCGGCGCCGCGCGGCGGCGTGCTCAGCCGGGTCGCCGACCCGCGCGGCATCGTGCAGCGGGCCGACGGCCGGAAGATCATCGACCTGGCCAGCGGCGTCCGCTGGGAGCGGCTCACCCCGGGGGCAGACGCGATGACCGATTTCCTCGAGGTGAGCTACTCCCCCGGCGGTCACTCCACCGACGAGCGCCGCCCGCTGCGGCACGACGGACGCGAGTACGGCCTGGTCATCAGCGGAACGCTGCGGGCGAACGTCGGCTTCGAGAGCTACGAGCTCGGCCCGGGGGACTCGATCGCGTTCGACTCCTCGACGCCGCACGAGTACCTGAACGAGACCGCCGATTTCGTGCGTGCGATCTGGGTCGTGGTCCACACCGAGCCCGGCCGCGCCTGACGCGGCTCGTCCCGCTGGCAGTCGCGGCCGGGGCTGCCGAATCAGGGGTCGAATTGGACGTACAGGTCTGGCGGCGAGCGGAATACCAGGCCGTGGATGTGCGGATCCTCGGCGGCGGGGTCGAGACGCAGGTGTGGCAGGCGATCAAGGACCGCGGTCAGCAGGACTTGCGTCTCCAGCCGCGCCAGGTGCATGCCCAGGCAGGTGTGAGGCCCGTCGCCGAACGAGATGTGCTGCTTGGGGTCGCGGAAGATGTCGAAGGCATCGGGATCGCGGTACCTGGCGGGGTCACGGTTCGCGGCCCCCAGCGATACCGCGATGAAGGCGCCCTTGGGAATGCTGACGCCGCCGAGTTCCAGGTCCTCGGCAGCCATGCGCATGATCGTCAGCGCCGGGGTCTCCCACCGCAGCGCTTCTTCTATCGCCTGCGGTATCAGGCGTCGGTCTGCGCGGACAGCATCAAGCTGGCCCGGGTGGCTGAGCAGGCCGAACAGCAGGTTGCTAGATGAGCGGTAGGTGGTCTCGGCTCCGGCTGGCAGCAATAGCAGCAAGAAGGGGTATATCTCGTCGTCGACCAGCCGGTGCCCGTCTACTTCCGCGCCGATCAGCTGGCTGACCAGGTCATCGCGCGTATTCCGCCGCCGGTCCGCGATGATGTCGGCAAAGTAGCCGCGAAGTTCCCGGCTGGCGGCAACAGCGCGGTCCCAGTCCCGCATGACCGCGATCAGCTCCGTCGACAGCCGCAGGAAGCGCGGCCAGTCGGCCTCGGGCAGGCCGAGGATCCTGGCGATCACCTTGACTGGAAACGGGAAGGTCAGCTGCCTGATCAGTTCGGCGTGGCCGTCCGCGGCGAAGGCGTCGATTAGCTCGCCGACGGTAGCGCCGATGATCGCGTCGCTCCACTGGTCCACGACACGAGCGCGGAATGCCTTGGCGACCAAGGCGCGGTAGCGCATGTGCTCGGGCGGATCCATCTGCAAGATGGTCCTGCCCATGACCGGCCCCATGCTCGTCGCGTAGACCTCCGAGGAGAACCGCACGTTGTCGGTGAGAACCTGCTGCGCGCACTGATGGCTGAAGACGGCGTACATCGTCGGAATTCTTGATGACTTTCCCCCCAGCGGGGAGCGGTCGGGTCGCGCCCGCAGGTTGATCGGAATGACCGGGCTGGCCGCACGGATTTCCGCGAACATCGGGTAGGGGTCGCGCACGTCGCCGGCGAGCTCGGAGAACTGCCGCATCGGATCGTAACCGGGCTCGGAAGAGGCTTCATGCCGGGGCGCCGTGACCACGCTGGCCCCTTCCCTGGTTCGTGGCATATCTCGTCAGGTCACGATATACCGCTCCTGCCTGCGCCGGCCTGGCTGCCCGCGGACCGAGAGGGCGGAGCCGTGGCCTGGTCGATCCAGCGGCCGATGCGGTCGACGAGGTCCTGGCTGCAGGCGGACTCAGCGTGGCCCATGCCGGGAATGAGCCACAGTTCCTTCGGCTCGCGGGCCGCCGCGTAGAGCTGGTGCGCGTGTTCGGGCGGGAAGTAGAGGTCCTTATCGCCGTGCACGATCAGCAGCGGCGCCGGCGAGATCCGCGCGGCCGCCTCGGCCGGAGGGACCGGGATCAGCTTCCAGCCCGCTGGGCTCACCCGGGTCTTCAGCCACCGCCGGGTCACGTAGCGGCCCAGCCTGCGCTCGACCGCCCGGTGCACCCACCGCATCCGCTCGGTGCCCCGGTAATACCACCGGCCGGGGCCGCTGACCGAGACCACCGCGTCGAGCCCGCCGATCAGGCCGGCGTGCCGGAGAACAACAGACGCGCCCATCGAGAAACCGACCGCGGCGATACGCCGGTAGCCCAGTTCGCGCGCCCACGCGACGGCGGCGTCCAGATCCATGATCTCAAGGTCGCCGAGCGTGGACAGCCCGCCGGAGCGGCCGTGACCGCGGAAGTCGAAGGTCACCACGCCCGCCGTCTGGCTGAACCGGTTGGCGACGCGCCAGACGTTGGGGCGCTGCCACGAGAGCGTGAACCCGTGCGCGACGACGATCGCGAGATCCCTGGGTCCTTCCGGGCCGGACAGGTGAACGGCGTCGATCGGAACGCCGTCCTCTGTGACCAGGGTCGTTGCCGTGACAACCGGCTTGGTCATCCTCTCACCCCGACAGTCAGGTTACCGCCGCCGTCCGGCGCGCTGGTCTAGCCATAAACGACCCGGGAACACTATCAATCCGGGCGGCAGCCGGATCGGAACGGGACTAGCCGATCAGGCCGCCGATGGTGAAAGCTACCGGTTAGCCCCCGACCGAAGGAGCATCATGTCCGTGCTGCAGGCCCTGACCGACGCCATCCGCGACGGCTCCGTCGAGGTGATCGACCTCACCGCGCCGCTGACGGCAGACACGCCGATCATCCAGTTGCCTGAGCCGTTCGGCAACACGGCCCGCTTCGGGCTGACCGAGATCAGCCGCTACGACGAGCGCGGGCCGGCCTGGTACTGGAACGACATCGTGACCGGCGAGCACACCGGTACTCACTTCGACGCTCCGGTCCACTGGCTCACCGGCAAGGACCGCGAGGACGTGGCGCAGGTCCCTGTCCCGCGCCTGATCGCGCCCGCCGCCGTGCTTGACTTCAGCGCCGAGGCGGCCGCGGACCGCGATTTCCTGCTCGAGGTCGAGCACATCAAGGGCTGGGAGGCCGAGAACGGCCCGCTGCCCGAGGGCGGCTGGCTGCTGTACCGGACGGGGTGGGACGCCCGCTCAAACGACCAGGCGGCGTTCCTCAACGCGGACGCCTCCGGCCCGCACACGCCGGGCGTCAGCGTCTCCTGCGCGTCCTGGCTGGCCGAGCAGGCGCCGGTCATCGGGCTGGGAGTCGAGACGGTCGGGACCGACGCCGGCGCGGCGCACTCCTTCGACCCGCCGTTCCCGTGCCATTCGGCGCTGCTCGGCGCGGGCAAATACGGCCTTACCCAGCTGCAGAACCTCGCCCGGCTGCCGGCCACCGGCGCGGTCGTGGTCACCGGCCCGCTGCCCATCGTCGGCGGCTCAGGATCGCCGTGCCGCGCGCTGGCCCTGGTCGAGCGGACCCGGCCCTGACGGCGCGGCGGTGATGACGCCGGGGATGCGGGTCGCGGACGCCGTCGGGCAGCACCTGGCCAGGCTCGGCGCCGAGGTCGTATTCGGCGTCGTGGGCAGCGGCAACTTCCATGTCACGAACGCGCTGATAGCCGGCGGGGCGCGGTTCGTCGCGGCCCGGCACGAGGGCGGCGCCACCGTCATGGCCGACGCCTGGGCCAGGACCGCCGGCCGGCCAGGCGTGGTATCCGTGCACCAGGGACCGGGCCTGACCAACGCCATGACCGGCATTGCCGAGGCCGCCAAGAGCCGCACCCCGCTGCTGGTGCTGGCCGCGGAGGCTCCGGAGATCAGGTCCAACTTCCACGTGGACGTGGCCGGGCTCGCCGCCGCGGTCGGAGCGGTCGCCGAGAGGCTCTACGCCCCCGGGTCGGCGCTGGCCGACGTGCACCGCGCTTACCAGACCGCGCTCGGCCGGCGCACCGTAATCCTGGCCCTGCCGCTGAACGTCCAGGCCGCGGGCGTTCATGGCCTCAC
>JASHVM010000464.1:0-7736 GCA_030044595.1 Streptosporangiaceae bacterium | reverse complement strand
GGCTACCGCGGCAACCCTGGCCTCACGGCGCTGCCCGCGCTGGTGATGGGCTTTGGAAACGTCCGCGAGCGAGCCATCGAACCCGCCGTCGCCGCCGTCGCCGACCTGCTCAGCTGACCGGGAAGCAACCGTGCCCGGGACCAGGCACCTCGGCTAGCCCCGTTCAGTTCCCGCCGTATAACGGCAGGTAACTGGCCGGGAACGCGTCCGCGCGGTGCCCCGGCCCGGTCCACGTCGGTCGTCCCTGGACACGGACCTGAGCCGCGGGTTACATAGCAGCTATCGCGAAGCGAGGACAGGCACGATCAGCCGGTCAAAGGCGACGCTTTCAGGGGAACCCCGCAGGGCCGGCCGGGCACGGCACGGCACGTTGCCCTCCGCGGCCATCCTTGGGAGGTGCTGGTGGGTAGTCGTTCCGGCGGCCGCCTGCCGACCTTCCGGTCTCTGGCAGGTAACAGGACGCTGCTGCGGGTGCTGGTGGGGTATTCGCTGTTCGTCCTCACCGAGTACTCGGTGTGGGTTGCCATGCTCGTCTACGCCTATAGCCGGGGTGGTGCCACGGTCGCGGGGGTGGTGGCGGTGGCCGCTGTCACCGCCCGTTTGTGCGCTCGGCATGAGTCGGCGCGAAATGCTGGGGAAACGCCAGGTTGCGGCACCGCTGGTGGCGCGGCGCGCCGCAGACGGGGCACTCAGACCGGCGCACCGCCGGCTCCAGCCGGGCCAGGGTGTCGGCGTCCATCTTGCGGGGCTCCGGCTCAGCGGGAAGCCTCAGCGGCCCTCGCAGCGCCAGTTCGGACACGAACCGCTGGTACTCCGGCTCGCACCGTTCGCAGCGGCAGCCTCGCACCCAGGCCAGCACCGTGCCGTGCGGCGGCAGCGCGGGCGGCAGGCTGCCCCATGCGGTCATACCTCCACGGTAGTGCAGCGCGCCGCGAGCCCGCCAAGCGGGAAACGTGGTGGCGAGGGCATAAACGCGGTCGGGCAGCGCAGGTCGGGTGAAAGCGGATTATGACCAGAACCTGACGGCTCATTCCGGCTGCGCTCCCGATCAGCTGGCTACCCGTTGACCTGGTCCAGGTCGGCGCCGCCGTGTCCCATGCGCATATCCTGGCTCCTGCCGCCGGCCACGACATCCTCTGCGCCGCGGCCTGATCTGCCGTCCTCACCATCGTCTCCGCCGCCGCCTGCCGCCCCGCCCGCATCTCCGGCTGACGTCACGATCGCGCGCCGGGTTCTCGCCCGCCCGCTCCAGCTGCGTAGCCAGAGCAGGCCGAAAACGGGAAGGACGAGCGGGACGAAGCCGTAGCCGCTGCCATATCCAGACCACACCGTGGCGTCGGGGAAGGTGGCCGGGTCGACGAGGCTCCAGGTGCCCACCGCCAGCACGCCGGCCAGTTCGATCGAGCAGGAAAAGACGGCGATCCGGCGTGCTGCCGGACTGCCGACGGCGAGGGTGACCGTGGCGACGATGTAGACGACACCGGCGAAAGCCGACAACAAGTAGGCGACCGGGGCGTGGTCGAACTTCGTCGCGATCTGCACCCCCGCCCGCGCGGAAGCGGCGAGCGCGAACAGCGCGTAGACGGCGATCAGCACCCGGCCCGGGCCCGTCCTGGTCGAGCCCGGCCGCGCTGCCGCGGGCTCAGGCGCTGCGGCGGGCTCAGGCGCTGCGGCGGGCTCAGGCGCTGCCGCGGGCTCAGGCGCTGTCGCGGGCTCAGACACGGATGACCGGCCAGATCTGATGCAGCCGGACCATCAGCACGGCCGCCACGAGCCCGGCCACGGCGATGACCGCCGGGCCCCACCGTGATCGCTCCAGCAGCCCCCAGAACGCCGCGGCCACCGGGACGAGCGGCATCGCGATCAGGTATCCGATGAGCACAGCCAGGTCGGCCGGGCGCCCGCCGCCGGCGAGTCTGGCCACGACGATGCCGACCTGGACAAGCAGCAGGATCTCAAGGACGCCAACCGCGACGAGCAGGCCAATGCCCATACGCCGGTCCCGGGCGGTCGTCAGCAGCGCGTACCCGGCCAGCGCTAGACCGGCGACGATGATCGTCGTGGACACGACGCCGTTCACGTACGACATGTTACTACGTCTCGTAGTAACTGGCACCGGCCTGCCACTGCCGGACGCGGCCTGATCCCGACTTGGCCTCTGCCCGGGTAGCGCCTGGAGGCGGCGATGAATTTGCGCTGGACCAGCGTCTGCATTGAATAGACGATGATGCATCCCCGACGAAGGAGCCACGCATGGCACGAGTCAATACGTACCTCAACTTCCAGGGCCAGGCCGAGGAGGCATTCGCCTTCTACGCCAAGACCTTCGGCACGGAGGTCACCACGCTCAGCCGCTACTCGGACATGCCCGCCGCCGGGCCCGGCGAGCTACCCGCCGAGGAGCGGAACCTGGTGCTGCACGCCGAGCTCCCGATCATCGCCGGCCACCTGCTGATGGCCACGGACATGCTCCGGTCGATGGGTCAGCAGACCCGCATCGGCAATAACACCACCCTGTGCCTCGACGTAGACAGCAGACAAGAGGCCGACCGCCTGTACAGCGCCCTGTCCGAGGGGGGCTCGGAAGGATCCCCCATGGCCGACATGCCGTGGGGCGATTACTGGGGCGTCATCCTGGACCGCTACGGCATCCGCTGGATGGTCAACCACACCCCGGCATCCTGAACGACCGTCAACGTCGCCGCAGATCCGCGACGACGCCCGGGGAAGAACACCGGCCCTTGACGCCTCGGCTGGCCCCGATCGAACAGGAATCGAGAAGCGCAGGCGCGCCGCCGGGCCTAGCCTTTACCACAGATGGCCGGCATCATGCCGAGCCGTGCACGTCGAAACGGAGCCGGGAATGCCTGCGAAGAACCCCGAGACCGAGCCTGACGGTTTCACCGCTGAGGAGCGCGCCGCGATGAAGGCGCGCGCCGCCGAGTTGCGCGCCGAGGGCAAGAAGGGCGCCAAGAAGGCCGACGGGCTGCAGGCGGTCCTCGACAGGATCGCCGAGATGGCGCCGGAAGATCGGGCGCTCGCCGAGCGGGTGCACATGACGGTGACCGCCGCCGCCCCGGATCTGTCACCGAAGACCTGGTACGGGATGCCTGCCTACACCAACGCGGACGGTAAGGTCGTCGTCTTCTTCCAGGACTCGGGCAAGTTCAACTACCGGTACTCGACCCTGGGTTTCCAGGAGGCGGCCAACCTCGATGACGGGGACATGTGGCCCGTGTCGTACGCGTTGCAGAAGTGGAGCGCCGTGGTCGAGAAAAAGGTCGCCGAGCTGGTCAAGGCTGCGGTCTCCTGACCGTCGCCGCGGCCCGGCCGGTCAGCGCGTCGGCCGGTGCCTGATGTCCGCCGGATGGTGGTGAAAGGAGCGGGGGATGACTGATGGCAGCCCGGGAACGATGCGGGCGTGGGTGGTGAGCCGACCGGGACCGATCGAGGCCGGCCCACTGAGGTACGTGCCCAAACCGGTGCCGGTCCCGGCTCCCGGGGAGCTGCTGGTGCAGGTCCGGGTCTGCGCGGTGTGCCGCACTGACCTGCACGTCTGCGAGGGTGACCTGCCGGTGCACCGGGAGCACGTCACGCCTGGCCACATGGTCGTGGGCCCGGTCGCGGCGCTGGGCGAGGGCGTCACCGGGTACGCCGCCGGGGACCGGGTCGGGGTGGCGTGGCTGCGGCACGTCGACGGGACCTGCGCCTACTGCCGCCGGGGCGATGAGAACCTGTGCCCGAACTCGCTCTACACGGGCTGGGACGCCGACGGCGGCTACGCGGAGTACACCACCGTGCCGGCCGCGTTCGCCTACCGGCTGCCGGACGACGTGCCCGACGTCGAGCTGGCGCCGCTGCTGTGCGCCGGGATCATCGGCTACCGGGCGCTGCTGCGCGCCTCGCTGCCCCCCGGCGGCCGGCTCGGGCTGTACGGATTCGGTGACAGCGCCCACCTGGTCGCCCAGGTCGCGCTGGCCCAGGGCGCGAGGGTCCACGCGCTGACCCGCGGCGAGGCGTCCCGGCGGCTCGCGCTCGAGCTGGGCGCCGCGTCGGCCGGCGGCGCGTACGACTCCCCGCCCGAACCCCTGGACAGCGCGATCTTGTTCGCGCCGGTCGGGGACCTGGTGCCGGTCGCGATGCGGGCCCTGGACCGGGGCGGGGTCCTGTCCGTGGCCGGGATCCACCTGACCGACACGCCGCCGCTGAACTACGAGCGCGAGCTGTTTTACGAGAAGGAATTGCGCAGCGTCACCTCCAACACCCGGCACGACGGCCGGGAGTTCCTCGCGCTCGCCCTCCGGCACCACGTCCGCGCCACCACGCACCTCTACCCCATGTCCCAAGCGCAACAGGCCCTGCAGGACCTCAAGGCCGGCCGTTTCGACGGGGCGGCGGTCCTCGTCAACGACGAGGGCACCGCGCAATGACCCGCACCACCTTCGGCCGGCGCCCGATCAGCGCCAACTCCAACCGACTCCAGCTGTCTGGCCCCCGTCACTCCACGCGGTCCAGCGACGGGTCGGGGTGTTCGCCCAGGTACTCCACCCAGGCCCGCTTCACGCACGGGTAATGCGTGGAGGCCTCGACCAGGTCCATGAAGTTGCTGATGTTCGCGTCGAACCGCTGCTGCAGCTGCTCGTCGGTGATGCGCCCTTCAGCGGTGAAGGCCTGGTGGGCCCGGGCGAGGGAGAACATGTCCGGATACACCCGCGAGCCGAGGTGCTCGAGCGGGACGCGCAGCGCCCACAGGCCGCGGTTACCCCCGGCCATCGAGGGCGACGCGGACATCAGCAGCCCGTGCCGCTCGTTGAACGGCTGCGGCTCGTAGCGGGACACCCAGTCGATGGCGTTTTTCAGCACCCCCGGCATCGACGCGTTGTACTCCGGTGCGGCCACCACGAAACCCTGGCAGGCTTCCAGCCGTCGCCGGAACTCCTCCGCACCCGGCGGAAATCCCTCCTCGCGCTGGACATCCTGGTCGTAAGACGGGGCGTCGAAGTCGCGCATAGCCGCGACATCGACATCTCCGCCACCGGCCTCGATAGCCTCCGCGGCCAGCTCGGCAAGCCGCGTGTTGAGGGAATCCCGGCGCAGTGACGCTGAGAAGACCAGGAAACGAACTGGCTGACGACGCCGGTTGCCGGGCATCAGCAGGCCGAAACGCGGAGACGGCGGGAGCCCGCCTCCGCGCGCCCGAGGCGATGACAAGCACTCCGGATGGCCATGAGCCTCTCCCAGTGACGGATAAGTGCGCAGCTTACCAACGTTCTGCACGCTGCTCATCAGTGAGTCCGACCCTGGGCGGCGGACGCCGCGCAGGAAGGCACGCCCGACCGGGAGCGCATTCATCCAGATCCGTGCGCCGGCTACGGCCCGGCGGCTGTCATGGTCTTAGCTGGCGGGCGGGATGTTCTGGTTCAGGTGGAACAGGTTGGCTGGGTCGTAGGCGCGCTTGATCTCGGCGAGCCGCTTGTAGTGTCCGCGGTAGTTGTCTTCGACCCTGCCGCTGTCGTCGTCGGCCATGAAGTTGACGTATCCGCCCGGCTCGCTGTAGGGCGCGGTGGCCTGATGGTAGTCGCGTACCCAGCGGATGCGCTGCTCGTCGTGGGCCGGATCGTGCCAGGCGGCGAGTATCACCTGGGCGAACGTCGCGTCCCGGTAAGCGAACGCGGTCTCGTCGGCGCCGACCCGGTGGCACGCGCCGTTGATCGGGTACAGGTGCATGGTGGCCGCGACCTCGGGCACCTTGGGGCCGTAGACGAGGTGCTGGTCGATGGCGGCATCGGTCAGCTCGGTAACGAAGCTGCCCTTCCAGTAGCTGCGGATACCCTTGGGGAACAGCGCGTCGAACGCGGAGTTGAGCGCGGGGTAGGGCATCGGCCCGGCCATCTCGGCGACCACCGGCGCGACGGCGCGGAACGGGTCCATGGCCCTTTCCCCGGCCTCGAGCGGCCCGGCGAAGTGCACGATGGCAGCGCAGAACGTGTCGCCGACGCGGTCGGCCGGAATGAATTCCAGCGGCGGCGCGATCTGGAACGCGGGGAAGGCGCCGTAGGACTCCGGGGCGTCGGAGATGAAATCGGCGAAGAACTTCAGCAGGTCACGCGCGTACTCCAGCTCGTAGAAGAAGATCCCGGCGTAGATGTCGGCGACCGGGTGGAGCTGGAATTCGAATGAGGTGACCACGCCGAAGTTGCCGCCGCCGCCGCGCAGCGCCCAGAACAGGTCGGCGTGTTCCTGCTCGCTGGCCGTCAGAACGCGGCCGTCGGCCGTGACTACCTCAGCCGAGCGCAGGTTGTCGATCGACAGCCCGTAAGGCCGGGCCAGGTATCCGATCCCGCCGCCGAGCGTGAGCCCGGCGATGCCGGTAGTGGAGACGATGCCGCCAGTTGTCGCCAGCCCGTAGGCGTGGGTGGCGTAGTTAAAATCTCCCCAGGTGGCTCCGCCGCCGGCCCGGGCCGTCCTTGCCTTCGGGTCGACGTACACGGTCCGCATCGGCGACAGGTCGATTACTACGCCACCGTCACAGGTCCCGAAACCCGGCGCGCTGTGTCCACCGCCGCGCACGGCCAGCTCCAGGCCGGAGTCGCGGGCGAAGTTCACCCCGGCGATCACGTCGGCCACCTGCCCGGCGCGGATCACTACCTCCGGATGCTTGTCGAACATGCCGTTGTGCACGGCGCGGGCCTGCTCATAGCCCGGGTCGTCGGCCGTGATGACCTCCGCCCTGACCTGCTCCCGCAGCTGATCGATCGCTGGCTTGTGGATAACCCCCATGACGCCCTCCCTTCTCCGCGGCCTAGCCGACCAAGCCGCCGTGAAGGCCGGCTGCAGAACTTATGGAGATCATGCGAAGGGGTTCTCGCGTTGCTCATCGGCGGTCACGCCGGGCTGACGGGCTGACGGGCTGCCGGGCTGCCGGGCTGACGGGTCGCTAACCCCGCGCCGGGTCCGGTCCCAGCCGGCGTACGGCCAGCACGCACATGTCATCGAGCTGGGGTTCGACGCCGAGACACGCGATCAATTCGTCGCAAAGGCCGCCGAGCGGCGCGCCGGGCTGCCACGCCTGCAACCGCTCGGCGACACGGGCTATGCCTTCCTCGAGGTCCTCGCCGCGCCGCTCGATCAGGCCGTCGGTGTACATGAGCATGATGTCGCCGACTTCGAAACCCGTCTGGCCCTGGGTGTACTGCGGACAGTCTTGGTCGCCCGGCAGGCACAGGGCTAGCCCCTCGGCAGGCGGGGGGATCTCCACTGTCCCGGTCTTGGCCCGGCGGATCAGGATCGGCGGGTGGCCCGCGGTGGCGTAGGTGACCAGTGACACGTCGGGCTCGATGATCGCGGCCGCCACGGTGGCGAACTTCCCGCTGGTCGCCCAGTCGGTGACGCGCGCCAGCTCCTCAAGGATGCCGGCGGGCTGGTAGCCGGCGATGGCCAGGGTCCGCCCGGCGTTACGCAGCTGCGTCATGTCCTCGGCGGCGGTCAGGCCGTGTCCGACCACGTCGCCGACAGCCAGGTAGGCGCGCTGGCCCGGCAGGGCCAGCGCGTCGTACCAGTCCCCGCCAATCTGCTGGGTCGTTCCGGCCTGCCGGTAGCTGGCCCCGATCTCCAGGCCGGGAATCACCGCGGCCGCCGCCGGCGTGATTGCGCGCTGCAGGACGGCGGCGATCGCGTGCTCATCGGCGTAGACGCGGGCGCGGACCAGAGCCTGCGCGATGAGGTCGGCGGCGGCG
>JASHVM010000463.1:0-9262 GCA_030044595.1 Streptosporangiaceae bacterium | reverse complement strand
GCTGGCGGGCTGCTCGTCGTCGGCGGCGGCCGCGGACGCCCGCGGGAACGGCGCGACCTGCGGCACCACCCATACCGCCGCGAACGTGCCGGTGGTCATCAAGGTCACCAAGGGCACCGTGAACTGTGGCGTGGCGCTGCAGGTCGAGAACTCCTACGCCGCCATGATCAGGGACGGGCAGGTACGGGGCAACGGCGGTGGTGCGCCGGTCGCGGTGAGCGGCTGGACCTGCCAGGGATATCCCACCCCGGAAGTGCTGAGCACGGGCAACGCCTCGCAATGCCACACGAGCAGCGCCGCGATCACCGCCGTGCTCCCCGTTCCCACCCCGCCGGCATCGGCGGGCTGAGCGGTCAGCCCGGCCGGACAGGCGCGCCGCGGTCAGGACGTAATGGCCGGGCTCAGGACGCTCGGCTCGTCCGCGGCTTGGCCGTTTCCCACGGTACCGGCGCCGTTCCTGGCCGCCGCGCCGTTGATGCCCCGTGCGCTGCTGTTCACCGCGCTCAGGCCTCTGGTACTGCTGATCATCTGCACCTGGTCCCGGCCGCAGGCCTTGGCCCGGTACAGTGCGGCATCCGCCGTCGCCATGAGCTCATCGAGCCTGCGCTCGGTGCCGCCGTCCAGCGCCGCCACCCCGATCGACACCGTGGCCTGCAGCCGCTCCCCGCCCGCCGAGCCGGGCGCGATGACGGACAGCCCGGCGATGTTCGACCGGATCCGCTCGGCGATCCGCATGGCGTCGACGGCGCGGGTCTGCGGCAGCAGCAGCGCGAACTCCTCCCCGCCGAACCTTCCGGCGAGGTCGTAGTCGCGCAGCAGACTGCTCAGCGTGCGGGCGATCTCCTTGAGCACCTGGTCACCGACCAGGTGACCGTACGTGTCGTTGATCGCCTTGAACTTGTCCATGTCCAGCAAGGCGATGGCCAGAGCCGTCCCGGTGCGCACCGCCCGGGCGACCTCCGTCGCCGCCTGGCGCTCCCAGGTCGCCGCGTTCAGCAGCCCGGTCTTGGCGTCGACCCGCGAGTCTTGCAGCAGCCGGGCGTGTCGCAAGGACCGCTGGAGCAAGGTGATGAAAGGAAACGCGAAGACGAGAGCGATCATGCTGCAGGCCACGCAGAATGTGACCAGCACCGCCACGCAGAGCTCGGTCACGTCGTTGTACATCGGTTCCCTGGCGAACTGCGCGTCACGGAACCTCACGGCCGGATTGGAGCCCTTGATGGCCGTCCACACCAGGACCTGGTTGATGGCCCACTGCACCGCCGCACAGGCCGCCACGACCAGCATCCAGGCCAGGGCGTGCCCGGCGGGGTCCAAGGCCGCACCAGGGACCTGCCGGATGAGGACGTGGAAGACGAGCGCGGCGGCGACGTAGCTCAGCCCGATAGCGGCCGCGGTGAACGCCCGCCTGTGCCGCGGGGCCCGGGCAACCCGCCACTGGGTGAGAGCCAACCGGGCGATGGGAAGCACCGGGACGTAAGCCAGCGGCAGCAAGATCGCGGCGGGCAGTTCCCAGGTCGCGTACACGTCCTTGACCATCCCGGTGTTCTCGCCCGCGCGCCTGGTCAGCTCGACGGTGGCGGCGCTGCAGGCCAGCAGCGCGGCGAACAGCTCAAGGTCACGGGCGTGGATGGTGACCGTTCTGGCCCCGAGCGCCAGCAGCGCTGCATCGGCCAGCACGACGATGACGATGTAGGCCACCAGCCAGCCCGGAAGCTCCCACATCGGCCAGGCCCTGACTTCGATGCGCCGCCGGCGGATCCAGCGAACGGCGTCTACCGGTGTCTGGTTGGCAGCCACATGCACCTTGAACCTGAGTCGGGGCGGCACGCTCCACCTAGTGTCTCGGATTGCTACAGCGAAGACCGCCGAACGTCAAAAATCAGCTACTCACCGAGGTTGATTCCGTACGTGGTGCGTAACACAATGTATGTATGACCTAACTCTTTGCACATAAGGCGGGCGGGCCGCCGGACATGCCGGATATTTCGGAGTGACACGACGATGCCCGCTGTCATCCGCTATGCTCCCCGACTTGACCTGCAGTAGCCACTTAGCGAGAGGAGCCGCCATGCGCACCACCGGCTGGGCCTGACCATGTTCATGGCACCTCGCGTCTAACCCCTGCGCGACCGCGCTGCGTCTCCGGCCGACGCGGTGACCTCAGGAACTCTGAGCGCGGCGGCTCACGCCCGTCGCGTCCTGAGGGCCGTCTTGGGCGCCGCGGGGCGCAGCCGCCGTACCGGGGCCGCCGGCTGCGCTACCGGGATCGCCGGCTGCGCTACCGGGATGGCCGACCGCGCTAGCGGGATCGCCGACCGCGCTAGCGGGATCGCCGACCGCGCTGGGGTCCCCGGTCATGCTGGCCATCCGGACTTGGTCCCGGCCGCCGGCCTTGGCCCGGTACAGTGCGGCATCTGCGGCCGCCATCAGCTCAGCGAGCTCGCGCTGGCTGCCGCTATCCAGTGCCGTCACCCCGATCGACACGGTGACGTGCACCCGCTCGGCGCCGGTCGCCCCCGGTGCGATGATGCTCAGTCCGGCGATGTTGGCGCGCACCCGCTCGGCGATGCGGAGGGCGTCCGCCGCTCGCGTCTGCGGCAGCAGTACTGAGAACTCCTCGCCGCCGAACCGGCCGGCCAGGTCGTAGTCACGCAGCAGGCTGTTCAGCGCGTTGGCGACCTCCTTGAGCACCTCATCGCCGACCAGGTGACCGTATGTGTCGTTGATGACCTTGAACTTGTCGATGTCCAGCAGGGCGATCGCGAGCGGCGACCTCGTGCGCACCGCGCGAGCGACCTCCGCCGTCGCCTCGCGATCCCAGGTCGCCGCGTTCAGCAGCCCGGTCTTGGAATCGGTCCGTGATTCGCTGACCAGCTGGACGTGGCTCAGCGACCGCTGCAGCAGCGTAACCACTGGCAGCGCGACCAGGGCGAGCAGCGGATCCCCGGCCACTCCGAAGGTGACCAGGACGCCTATGCATATCTCGGCGGCATCGTTGTACAGGGGCTCGCCGCCGAAGAACGCGGTGCGGATGTTCGCGGTTCGGTTGGCCCCCTTGACGGCCGGGATGACCAGGGCCTTGTTCAGCGTCCACTTGACACAGGCGCTGAGCAGCACCAGAAGGGTCCAGACCGTGCCCTGGCTGAGGGGCCTCCCGGCATTCGGTGCGGCGAGGCCGGACAGGCTGTGGAAGGTGACCGACGCGGCACCGTACGACAAGCCGACCGCCGCGGCGGTGAACACTCGCCGGTGCAGGGGGCCGTGCCGCACCCGCCACTGGATCAGCGCCATCTGGGCGATCGGGATGACCAGCGCGTAGAACGGGGACAGCAGGATGGCGACCGGCAGCTCCCAGACGCCCTGGACGTCCTTCATCACGCCGCCGTGTTCTCCTGCCTTCCTGGTCATCTCGACCGCGGCCACGGTGCAGCCCAGCAGCAAGCCGAACAAGGCCAGATCGTGCCTGGAGTAGACGGCGGCCGGCGCCGCGACGCCGATAGCGGCCAGATACGCGGCCACGACCGTAATCACGAAGACGCTGAGCCACCGCGGCAGGGACCAGATCGGCCAGTCGCCGATGGCTTTGGCCCGCCACGGCACGCGGTGAGCCACGCGCGTCAGTACGTCACTCATAGGGCCTGCTGCCTCGCCACCTTCATAGAAGCTCGTGGACCATTCTCTCGCACGCGCAGTGCCGGAGAGCGCAAACCGTGAAAACGCGGCTACTCACTGGCAGAACAATACCCTCCCTGCTTCTGTTGTTCCTCGCGGGAACTCACGGCACCACCGAAGCTGCGGCCAGTCACATCAGATCCCGATTTATTTCCGACATTAGGCACAAACTGCCTGTGGTTCCGCAATTGCGGGCACAATGGGTAGCCGCGACGCCCGACCGAGGAGGTAGCAGGCTGGAACGGACGCGCTGCCGGATGCAGCGACGACTGAACCGGCACCCAAGATCAAACGTTTACATTTTCACTCAGAGGATTCACATAAGCACTTAGAGAGAAGGTCCCGACGGCACGGCCGAGGCCGAACCCGATCTGGGTCCCGCCCATTGACCTTCCTCCACCCCACACGAACAGGAGGCTGCATGCGCGACGACAGGTGGACCTGACCTGACTCCAGCCATCCCCTACGGCGCAAGAAAACGCAGGGAACGCGACGCAAGGAAAGGAGCCCGCGTGCGCGACGACAGGTGGACCTGACCTCAAGAATGCTGATGGCGCTCGTTCGTCAGCCAACCGCGGTCGCGGGTCCCGCTGACCGCAACCGCCAGTGCTGCCACGGCGCCGACAGCTCCGCACACCGCGATAGCCCGGGCCGGGGAGTGGTGTTCCGCTGCGGCCCCGGCCAGGATCATGACTACTCCCTGGCCCAGGCTCATCGCGCCCTGGGCCACGCCAAAGGCCTGACTGCGCTGTTCTTGCGGAGCCGCGCTAACGAAAGCAGCGTTGGCGGCGAGCTGATAGCAGGCACACGTGCCCGACACGAACAAGATCAGCAGCGAGACGGAAAGGCCTGGCTCCCAGAGGAACAGGACCAGGACCGCGCAGGCGGAGACCGCGAGCGGGCCCATGGAGCGCAGCCGCGTCGATGGAGCGACGAAGCGGCTGAACGTGATGGCCCCGGCCGTTTGACCCAGGCAACTGGCGGCCAAGATCAAGCCGACGGCGGCAGCGCCGCCACCGACGGCACCGGCGAGCGGGGCCGCGACGCCCTCGGGCGCGTTATAGAACGCGGCCAGCAGGCCGAACAGCACCGGCGTGCGAAGCACCGGACGGGCCAGGACGAGCCGGGCGCCGGTGAAGATGCCGGCCAGCCCCGAAGACGCGCGGTGAACGCTGGCCGCCGGTGCGGGCCGCGCTCGGACTCGGCTGCGGACGATGAGCGCCGAAACGGCGAAGGTCGCGGCGTCGATGATCAGCGATGTCCGGGTGCCGAAGAAGGCGACTACCGTACCTCCCAGCACGAACCCGAGGACCTGCGCGAACTGATAGGTGGTCAGCATCACCGCCGTACCCAGCACGTACCTGTCGCCGGTGAGGACGTCGGGGGAGATCGCCGCGCGGGCCGAGTTGAACGGCGCCTCCGTGAGCGTCACCACTATCAGCAGCGTCACCATCGTGGCCAGGGGCACGCCGGGGATGGCCATGAGCAGGACAAGCGCGAACCTGATCAGGTCACATGCGATCATCACGGCCCGGCGCGGATACCGGTCCGCCAGCCAGCCCAGGGTCACGCCGCCGATGAAGACCGGCACCACGCTGGCCACGAACGCGATCGCGGCGAGCAGCGCCGAGCGAGTCCGGTCATAGACGAGTACCGTCAGCGCGACCCGAGCCAGCTGGTCGCCGACCACGGACAGGAAGTACGCCAGCCACAGGGCACGGAACTCCGGCACCGCGAACACGTCGCGAAACGAGGTCTTCGCGGCCTGCTCGGTTGCGCCCCCCCGGACCGCCGCGTATCTCGTTATGATGCCCTCCGGCTCAGCGTGGCGCTGGAGTTTCGGTAATCAGATGATGACCGAAAGTTGCGATTCTTGGCCAAGGTACCAGACGCGCCGGCTCACGTCCCGGCGTTGGCTTCGCGCGTCGCTATCCGCTGCGCAGAACCGCCCCGACGCGGCGTTCGGCTTCGGCGACGGCGGCGTCGCGAGCCGCGGTGATCTCCGCCGCGGTCAGGGTGCGATCCGGGGCGCGGAACCTGAGCGTGTAAGCGAGCGACTTGCGTTCCTCGCCGAGCTGGGATCCGGTGTAGACGTCGAACAGCCGGATGCCCTCGAGCAGGTCCCTCGGCGCGCCCGCCACCAGCGCCGCCTCCACCTCGGCCGCGGGCACCGCCGCGTCGACGACCAGCGCGACGTCCTGGATGGCCAGCGGGTACGTTGACAGCTGCGGGGCCTGTACGGGGCCGACGCTCTGCGCCGCCGCGAACATGACCGACAGGTCAAGCTCCATGGCGCAGGTCCGGTCGGGCAGCCCGAACGCCTCGATCACCCGCGGGTGGAGTTCGCCCGCGTGCCCGGCCAGCCACTCGCGCAGCTGGCCGTCCCGCGGCTGGCCGTCCCGCGGCTGGCCGCCGGCGTCGTCCGATCCCACCTGCGCGTAGATCGCCGCGCAGCGGCCCGGGTGCCAGGGGGCGTGCTTATCGGCGCGGACATCCAGCGTCACCCGGCAGATGCTGCCTACCGCGCGGGCCGCCTCGATCGCGTCCGTCCAGGACGCCGGCCGGCCAGGTCCCCACCACCCGTCCAGCTCGCGGGCGCCCGCGAGAACCGCTCCCACTCGCAGCGGCTGGTCCGGCAGCGCGGCGTCCAGCGCGGCCAGCTCCGCCACCGAGGGTCCCCGGTTCACCGCCAGGATGGGGGCCGAGGGGGCGGCGCCGGGCCGCGGCCGGAAGACCAGGCCGATCTCGAACAGCGCCGTGTCCGCGAAACCACGGCCGATGTTCCGCGCGAGCACCCGGAGCAACCCCGGCAGCAGCGTGGTCCGCATGAGCGGCTCATCCTCGCTGAGCGGGTTCGCCATCACCACCGCGGGCCGGCGCAGGTCCTCGGCCGGCAGGCCGAGCAGGTCCGCGTCCGACCGCGAGGCGAACGGCGATGACAGTACCTCCACATACCCGGACTCGGCCAGCGTCCACCCGACCGAACGGCGCAGCCGCTGCCGCGCGGTCAGCCCGCGCCCGGCCGGCGCCCGGGGGGTCCTGGCCGGGACGTTCTCGTACCCCTCGAGCCGGATCACCTCCTCGGCCAGGTCGGCCGGGTCGGTGAGGTCCGGCCGCCACGACGGCGGCGTGACGTCCAGCACGGACACCAGGGCCGGGGAAGCGGCCTGCCGGGGCCCGGACTCCTCGGCTCCGCGCTCGGCCCGCCACGGCGCGACCGAAGGCGGGGCCGCGCGGGTCTGCAGCACCGAGCAGCCCACCTCGCGCAGCCGCCCGGCCACGGTGTCGCGGCCGTACACCACCCCGGCCACCCGGTCCGGGTAATCAACCGCCATCGAGATCACCACCGGCGCCACGCCGGCCTGCGCGTGCGTGCACCCAGGGACCACCCGCCCGGCGCCGAGCGATGACAGCAGAGCTACCGCCTTCGCCGTCGCTCGGAGCGGAAGCTCACGGTCCACGCCGCGCTCGAACCGGTACGACGCCTCGCTGTGCAGCTTGTGCCGCCGGCTCATCTTGGCGGTGCCCTCGGCGGAGAAGTGAGCTCCCTCGATGACCAGGTCGGTGGAGGACTCATCGATCTCAGTCGACAGGCCGCCCATCGTGCCAGCCATGGAGATGGGACCGGACGAATCGGTGATCAGGATGTCATCCCGATCAAGCGTCCGCGTCACGTGGTCGAGGGTCTCCAGCCGCTCCCCGGGCCGGGCCCGCCGGACCACGATCGGACCCGACAGCTTGGACCGGTCGAAGGCGTGCAGCGGCTGGCCCAGTTCCAGCATCAGGTAGTTGGTCACGTCCACCGCGAGCGACACGCCGCGCACTCCGCACCTGGCTAGCCGCACTCGCATCCACAGCGGCGTCGTCGCGGACGGGGAGAAACCGCGCACTTCCCGCAGCACGAACCTGTCGCAGGCGGTGGGGTCATCGATGCTGGCGGGATAGACCTCGCCGGATTCCCAGTCCAGCGGCCCGCCGAGCACCTCGGGGCCGGGCAGGTCGGTCTCGGCCGGATCGGTGAACGGCACGCCGAACGCGCTCGCCAGCTCCCTGGCCAGCCCGCGCACCGACACGGCGTAGCCGCGGTCGGGTGTCACCGCGATCTCGAGCACCTCGTCGCGCAGCCCCGCGTAGGCCACGAAATCCTCGCCGAGCGGGGCGTCGGCGGGCAGCACGAGGATGCCGGTGTGATCCTCCCCGATGGCCAGCTCGCTCGCCGAGCAGATCATGCCCTCGGAGACGTGACCGTAGGTCTTACGCGCGCCGATCTCGACCCCGCCGGGCAGCATCGCCCCCGGCAACGCCAGCGCGACCCGGTCGCCGACGGCGAAGTTGACCGCGCCGCAGATCACCCCGGACGCCTCGTCGGCCGGGCCCGCGAGCTGTCCCTCCGAGACCGCCACCCGGCAGTACCTGATCGGCTTCTTCAGCTTCAAGGGTCCGGCCAGCTCCTCGATCGAAAGCACCTGGGCGACCACCACTCCGCGGATGTCGTGCCCGACCGATTCCAGCGACTCGACCTCGAACCCGGCCGCGGTCATCCGCCGCGCCACCTCGGTAGCGTCGACGGGCTCGGGCAGCGGCGCGTACTGGCGCAGCCAGGAAAGCGGCACCCGCATCTTTAGATCTCCATCCCGAACGCCCGGCTGAACCGGACGTCGCCTTCGACGGTGTCCCTGATCTCGGTCACCCCGTGCCTGATCATCAGGCTGCGCTCGATGCCGAGCCCGAACGCGAACCCGCTGTACCGGTCCGGGTCGATGCCGCAGGCCACCAGCACCCGGGGATTCACCATCCCGCATCCGGCGATCTCGATCCAGCCCTGCGACCTGCACACCCGGCACGGATCCCCGCCGGGCTTGGCCGACGCACCGCGGCAGATGTGGCATTCCATGGATACGTCGCCGGAAGGCTCGGTGAAGGGGAAGTAGTCGGGCCGGAGCCGCGTGCGCAGGCCCACGCCGAACATCGCGTCCACGAACGACTGGATCGCGCCGCGCAGGTCGGCCATGGTCAGCCCCTCGTCCACCGCGAGCCCTTCGATCTGGTGGAACACCGGGCTGTGCGTGGCGTCGAGCGGGTCGTGCCGGTAGCAGCGGCCGGGGCTGACCACGTACAGCGGCACCGGGCGGGTGAGCATGGACCTGATCTGCACCGGCGAGGTGTGGGTACGCAGCACCATGCCGGAATCGCGGTCCGGTCCGGCGGGGGACTGGATGAAGATCGTGTCCTGCATTTCCCGCGCCGGGTGGTCGGGCGGGATGTTGAGCGCGTCGAAGTTGTACCACTCCGCCTCGACCTCGGGTCCCTCGGCGACCTCGTAGCCCATCGCGACGAAGACGTCGGACAGCCGGTCGGCCAGCATGGTGACCGGATGCCGAGCACCGGGCGGGACCCGGCCGCCGGGCAGGGTGACGTCGACCGCCTCGGTGATCAGCACCTGCCGGTCCCGCTCGGCCTCCAGCTCGGCCTGGCGCCGCCGCAGCGCGTCACGGAGCTGGCCCCGGGCGGCACCCACCCGCCGGCCGGCCTCGGCTCGGGCCTCGCGCGGCAGTGCGCCGATCTCGGCGCTGGCCAGCGCCAGCGG
>JASHVM010000462.1:0-4801 GCA_030044595.1 Streptosporangiaceae bacterium | reverse complement strand
CGATTCGCCCCCCGTCGGTATAGCCTCACCGCAGCCCGGCGCGGCAGCGGGGCTAGGAGCTGACGGCCCGGAACGTCCGGTTGTACTGCTATCTTCCCTGCATGATGCGCTGACGAGGACAGCGCGCGGAGCCTGGAGGCGGACCAGGACACGAAGGGCGCCAGTCCGGGACGCGGCCTGGCCGGGAGATTAGTCATAAATTGTGAGCGTTCAGGTAAAGACAGGGTCAAGAACTTTGTGATATCTTTCACGAGCAGCCCCTCTTCGACAAGAAAGTGGCCCGTGATACGTTTCGTAAACCCGACCGGATACCTGCACCGACAGTTCGGTTCAGCGACCGGCCCCTGCAAGGCACGCAGGAGACGTCCTCGAGTCTGCGAATTTGATATCGGACCCTCAGGAGCCATGTCATGCTGGCGAAGTACGCCATCATCATCCGGCGCGCCGGAACGCTGACGGCCGGCGCGGCCGCGATCATGGTCGCGGTAAGTGCCGCTGTCGCCGGCGTCAAGGGGCTGATCGGCGCGCTGGTCGGCGTCGCCATCGTCACCGTCTTCTTCGGCATCAGCGTGCTGGTGGTGGGCTGGGCCGCGCGGATCAGCCCGCAGGCCATGATGGCCGCCGCGATGGTCACCTACGTAGTCAAGATCGTGGCCCTCGCCGTCGTCGTCTCGATGCTCAGCGGGACGACGGCGTTCAGCACGCGGGCTCTCGGCTTCACCGCGATCGGCTGCATCCTGGTCTGGAGCGCCACGCAGGTCATCACGGCGATCAGGCTGAAGATGCTGTACGTCGAGCCAGAACAGCAAGAACATCAGGCGGTCCGGCGAGGCTGATGAGATGAGCAGCTACGGGAAGGGCACCAGCCGCTGGACCATCACGAGGACCACCGTCACGAGGAACGCGGCCGCGCAAGGCCGGTCCCAGGGTCTGGAGGTCGGGTGGACGGTATTCGGCTACCTGATCAGCGGAATGCTCGCCTACGGCATCATCGGCTGGCTGGTCGGACGGGCCGTCCACGTGGAACTGCTCTTCCCGGTCGGCATGCTGGTCGGCCTGGGAATCTCGATCGGCTTCGTCATCTACCGCTACGGCAGCCAGGGGGCAGTAGAGCAGCCTCCCCGGGAAAGCGGTCGAGCAGCCTCCCCGGAAGGAGATGACCGGTGACCGGTGACGTCAGCGTGGTCGCGGCCCCCGGCAGCAATGGCTGCCACATCTTTAACGGGTGCGGATTCCCTGCCCCGGGCCTGCAGGATTTCAACTGGAAGCCGTTCTTCAGCATCGGCGCGTTCCAGTTCACCAAGCCGATACTTCTCGCGATCATCAGCGCGCTCGTGGTGATCGTGTTCTTCTGGGTGGCGTTCCGTTCGCCCAAGCTGGTCCCGCGCGGCATGAAGAACCTCGGCGAGATGGCGATCTTGGCCGTGCGCGACCAGATCCTCCGCCCGTCGCTGGGCAGGAGGGGCGATTCTTACCTGCCGTTGCTCGTGTCGCTGTTCTTTTTCATCTACATCATGAACGTGATGGAGCTGATCCCGATCGCCCAGTTCCCGGTCACGTCCAGGATCGGCTTCGTGTGGCCGCTGGTATTCATCGTCTACTTCCTCTACCTGTACCTGGGCGTCAAGAACCAGGGGGCCTGGGGTTACCTCAAGAACATGATCCCGCCGGGCGTGCCGTGGCCGATCTACATCATTCTCGTCCCGGTCGAGCTGCTCAGGTTCTTCATCTTCCAGCCGTTCACCCTCGGGGTCCGCCTCTTCGGGAACATGTTCGCCGGCCACCTGCTGCTGACGATCTTCACGATCGCGACGTGGTACCTGCTGAGCCTGTCCATCGGCCTGCTCTACGCCGTGGGTTCCTTCGCCCTGGCGATCTTCGTCTTCCTCCTCGAGACCCTGGTCACCCTGCTGCAGGCGTTTATCTTCACCACGCTGACCGCCACGTACCTCGCCAGCTCGATGGAGGCGCAGCATTGACCTGCCGTACCCACGACCCATCCGGCGGGACGAGCCGCCGGTACGACACGTAAAGGACTGAACCTATGTCTCTTGCCGCTACTCTTGCCGCCGGCACCACGCAGACGATTAGCATCAACGCCGGCGCCATCGGATACGGTCTCGCCGCCATCGGCCCGGGCATCGGCATCGGCCTGGTCTTCGGCCACGCGATCGAGGCCATGGCCCGGCAGCCGGAAGCCACCGGGCGCATCTCGCTGTACATGTGGATCGGTTTCTCGCTGACCGAGGCGCTCGCGCTGATCGGCCTGGTAGCTCCGTTCATCTTCAAGTACTGAGGTAACCGCGTCATGATCCATCTCGCTGACAGCACGGCGTCGACGAACCCGCTGCTCCCCTCGTGGCCCGAGTTCATTATCGGCACGATCCTGTTCGCCTTGGTGTTCGGCGCGCTCGCCAAGTTCCTGCTGCCCAGGGCCCAGCAAACGCTGGCCGAGCGTACCGATCAGATCGAGGGCGGCCTGGCCCGGGCGGACGAGGCCCAGGCCGAAGCCCAGCAGGTGCTCGAGCAGTACCGGCAGCAGCTCGCCGACGCCCGGCACGAGGCCGCTCGGCTGCGCGAAGAAGCCAGGGAACAGGGCGTGCAGATCATCGCCGACATGCGCGAGCAGGCCCAGGCCGAGGCGCGCCGGCTGGTCGAGGCCGCCGAGACCCAGATCGAAGCGGAACGGCAGCAGGCGCTGACCACGCTGCGCACCGAGGTCGGGACGCTGGCCACCGACCTGGCCAGCCGGATCGTGGGGGAGTCGCTCACCGACGAGGCCCGGCAGAGCCGGGTGGTGGACCGGTTCCTCGACGAACTCGAGCAGATGGCCAGCCAGTGACGCGTGCCCTCGGCCCCGGGAGGCGGTGAGCGTGCGCGGCGTGAGCAGGGCGTCATACGCCGAGCTTTCCGAGCGGCTCGACGCGGAGCACATCACGAGCGCCGCCACGGCCGCCCGGCTCGGTGACGAGCTGTTCGCGGTCACCGGGTTGCTCGACACCGAGCCCGCCCTGCGCCGCGCGCTGTCCGATCCGGGCAAGCCCGCGGCGGAGAAGGCGGCGGTGACCGCTGATCTGCTGCACGGCAAGGTGACCCGGCACGCCGAGTCGCTGGTGGTCGCGGCGTCCGAAGCGCACTGGGCCAGCCCGGGGGACCTGGCGGACGCGATCGAGCAGCTCGCGATCGAGGCGAAGGTCATCGGCGCGGAGCTGGACGGCACGCTCGACGAGATGGAAGACGAGCTGTTCAGGTTCGGCCGCGTGGTTGCGGCGCAGCCGGATCTGCGCTCCGCGCTGAGCAGCACATGGCTCCCGCAAGAGCGCAAGCAGGCCCTGCTCGGTGCGTTGCTGGAAGGCAAGGTGAGCGCGGCCACGCTCAGCCTGATCAACCAGATGGTGGCCCATCCGCGCGGGCGCTCGCTGAACGCGGCGCTCGAGCTGTGCGCCGAGATGGCGGCGCAGCGCAGGCAGATGCTGATCGCCGAGGTGCGCTCGGCCGTCGACCTGTCGGCGACCCAGCGCAGCCGGCTGGCCTCGGCGCTGTCTGGCGCCTACGGGCACCAAATTCACCTCAACGTCATCGTTGACCCATCGGTTGTAGGTGGATTGTCCGTCCAGATCGGGGATGAGCTAATAGACGGCACGATAGCTAGCCAGCTGGCTGCTGTCCGGCGCAAGCTGACGGAGTGACGATGCCGGCGCCGACATCGCAAGCCGGAGAACAATACACACGGGAAGACGCAGAGGACTATGGGTGAGCTGACGATCCGGCCGGACGAGATCCGGGACGCGCTGGCGCGTTTCGTCCAGGAGTATGAGCCGGAGTCCGCCTCGCGGGAAGAGGTAGGCACCGTTATCGAGTGCGGGGATGGCATCGCGCGAGTCGAGGGCCTGCCCTCGGCCATGGCCAACGAGCTGCTTGAGTTCGAGAACGGCGTCCGGGGCCTGGCGCTCAACCTGGACGTGCGCGAGATAGGCGTGGTCATCCTCGGCGAGTTCAACGAGATCGAGGAGGGCCAGCAGGTCAAGCGGACCGGCGAGATCTTGTCCGTGCCCGTGGGCGATGCCTTCCTGGGCCGCGTGGTGGGGCCGCTGGGCGAGCCGCTGGACGGCAAGGGACCCATCGAGAGCACCGAGCTGCGCCTGCTCGAGACGCAGGCGCCCTCGGTGGTCCAGCGCCAGCCGGTGAAGGAGCCGCTGCAGACCGGGATCAAGGCCATCGACGCGATGACCGCGATCGGCCGGGGCCAGCGGCAGCTGATCATCGGTGACCGGCAGACCGGCAAGACCGCGATCTGCATCGACACGATCATCAACCAGCGCGCGAACTGGGAATCGGGCGACGAGAAGCTCCAGGTGCGCTGCATCTACGTCGCGGTGGGCCAGAAGGGCTCGACCATCGCGCAGGTCAAGCAGTCGCTCGAAGACTACGGCGCGATGGAGTACACCACGATCGTCGCCGCGCCGGCGTCCGACCCGGCCGGCTACAAGTACATCGCGCCGTACACCGGCTCGGCCATCGGGCAGCACTGGATGTACCAGGGCAAGCACGCCCTGATCGTCTTCGACGACCTGTCCAAGCAGGCCGAGGCGTACCGCGCGATCTCGCTGCTGCTGCGCAGGCCACCGGGCCGCGAGGCCTACCCGGGCGACGTCTTCTACCTGCACTCGCGGCTCCTCGAGCGGTGCGCGAAGCTGTCCGACGACCTGGGCGCGGGTTCGCTGACCGGGCTGCCGATCATCGAGACCAAGGCTAATGACATATCCGCATATATCCCGACAAATGTCATTTCCATCACGGA
>JASHVM010000461.1:0-3405 GCA_030044595.1 Streptosporangiaceae bacterium | reverse complement strand
GAGCGAGTCCGCCAGCTTGACCAGCCCGCCGAAGCCGACCGCGATGATCAGCGAAAGCCACAGCCGCTCGATGAGCCAGACCGGCACGTGCGCGAGGTGGCCCGCCAGGTAGAACGGGGCCATCGGCACGGCGTAGCCGATCGCCTGGTTGTTCAGCGCACCGAAGGTGTTCAGCGGATCCATCAGGTGCCACAGGCTGGCGTAGAAGCCGGAAGGGTCCAGGTCCACGCTGAGTTTCGTGTCGAAGAACATCCGGCCCGGGTCGTTCGCCAGCAGCACACCGAACGCGCACAGCCACACTAGGACGGCCCACCGCAGCACCGGACTGCGCGCCGGCCTGCCAGCTGTCCCGTCGCGCTGGCCCGCGTCCGCGGTCGCCTTGCCCTGCGCGCCCGCGCCGGCGGGCATCGCCCGGCTGGCGAGCCGCTTTCCGCCGGCCCAGATCGTCATCCGACGCGTCTCATGATCAGCATGAGGTTCCAGGTAGCGACCTCACGCAGGCCGGGCAGCCGGACCAGCAGGCGGCACCATCGCGGGTAGTACCGGGGCCGCGCTTCGACGATCCTGACGTCCGGGCGGGCCCGCAGCGCCCGCAGCACCGGCCCGACGTGCACCGGGAACAGGTTGACGCCGCACTCGTGCTTGGGCTCGCGCCGGTGCCGCCTGACGTACCGGCGCTCGGCGTATCCCGGGCCCAGATAATGCCAGGGTGACATCTCGTGCCCGCCCCACGGCGAGTACCAGTTGCAGAAGGACACGTACACCAGCCCGCCCGGCCGGGTAACGCGGATCATCTCCTCGATCAGCCCGATCGGATCGGGGACATGCTCGAGCACGTTCGAGGAGAACGTCACGTCGGCGCCGCCGTCGCGGACCGGCAGCCAGTAGCCGTCCGCGACCACCGCGCCGACCGGCGCGGCGGTCCTGAAGTGCAGTTCGGCGGGGTCGGGTTCGAACAGGTAGCAGTTCGCGCCGCGGGCCCGGAACGCGGCGGTGAACCAGCCGCCCCCGCCGCCGACGTCCACCACCGTCCGGCCACCCAGCTCACCGTGCTCGGCGACCTGTCTTACGGCGTCCTCGGCGAGGCTCGCGTAGAACGTGTCCGGGTCGGTCTGTTCGGCCAGGAACAAGCGGAACAACCGGACCGACCGGAGCACGCCGGAGCGCCCCGCCTGATCGACGCGGTGACGGCGAATCGGTGCCAGCAGGCTCATGCGGGGTCCTCGATACTCGCCTGGCAGCAGAGCAGTTAGCGTCATGTATGGTAGCGGGTGCCGGGGCGCCGGTAACCGAGGCGCAGCCATTTCCGGCCGTGACGGCGCCGGCGCGGAGTGGTCGGCCCCGCCGGCGTGATGACGCCCGCTGTTCCGGTACCCGCCGGTGCCTTGACTACCGGCTGGTAACCACCGAATAATGCTGCAATCTTCACACCCCAGACCACGACCTGGCTACTGGTAACGCGGTTTCTGAGCGTCAGCCAGCGACCTGGAGCCACGATATGAACGACGATCCAGGCGCTTTGCCCGCGGAGACGATCGGCGGTGTCCGGGCCGGTTCCGCTGGCCGGGGGGAGCTGCCTCCCGGAGCCCCGCGCAGCATCTTGTTCATCGCGTGGCGGGATCTGGCCAACCGGCTGGCCGGGGGATCTGAGGTGCTGGTCGACCAGCTGGCGTCCGGCATACTGACCCGCGGCTACCGGGTGACGCTGCTGTGCGGCGGGCCGGTGGCCGAGCGGCCGTACCACGTGAAGCGCAACGGCGGCACCTACTCCCAGTTCGTCCGCGCGCCCTTCGCTTACCTGCGGAACTTCAGGACCGCCGACTTGATAGTCGAGGTCTGCAACGGGATGCCCTTCCTGGTGCCGCTATGGACCAGGCGACCAGTGATCTGCCTGGTGAACCACGCGCACACCGAGTTGTGGCCGATCCGGTTCCGCCCGCCGGTCTCCACCGTCGGCCGGCGCATCGAGAACACGGTCATGCCCTGGGTGCACCGTAGGAACTTGTTCCTCACCGTGTCCCCCTCGACCGCGGAGTCGCTGGAGCGGATGGGAGTCGGCGCGGACCGGATCCGGCAGATCTGCAACGGCGTCGTGCAGCCCGACCCGCTGACGCCGCGATCGCCGGACCCGCTGTTCCTCGCGCTCGGCCGGCTCACCGACTACAAGCGCCTCGACCTGCTGCTGCGCCTGTGGGACCGGGTACGGCAGGTGGTCGGCGGGAACCTGGTGATCGCTGGGGACGGACCGGAGCGAGCGCGGCTGGAGGCGCTGGCCGGGTCCGGCGTGGTGTTCACCGGGCGGGTATCGGAGCAGGAGAAACACCGGCTGCTGTGCTCGGCGTGGCTGTTGATGCACCCGGCGCTGATCGAGGGCTGGGGCATCGTGGTATCCGAGGCGGCGATCCGCGGCACCCCCGCGATAGCCTTCGACGTGCCGGGGCTGCGTGACTCGGTAGTGCACGGCGAGACCGGGATGCTGGTGCGGACCGAGGGCCAGTTCGCCTCGGCCTGGGCCTCGCTGGCGATCGACGGACGGCGACGCGAGGCGCTCGGCCGGGCCGCGCGGACCCGGGCGCTGCAGCTGCACTGGTCGGCCGCGGTCGAGGGCTTCGCCGCGGTCGCCGACGAGGCTATGAAGCGGGCCGTTAAGCAAGGGGGCCGTCGGGCGCGGAAGGAGCCGTCATGGCGGTGACCGCTCCGGCGTCGGGCAACCCGCTCCGGGAGTTCTACGAGCGTGCCGGCGTCCCGCTCAGCTCCGGCCCGGACCGCGCCCGGCGCCAGGCCCGGATGCTGGCCGAGACGTTGCGCGGCCGGGCCGGACCCGCGGTGATCATCGACCTGGGATGCGGCGACGGCTCCGCGCTCGCGGTCGCGGCGGGACCCGATGCGGCAGGGCACGATCCGGCGCACCGATTCGCCGGGATCGACTGGTCGGCCAGCGCCCTGCGGCGCGCGCAAGCGCTGGGCCTCACGGTGATGCGCAGCAGCCTGAACCCCAGCTTGCCGATCGCGGATGGCGCCGCGGACGTGGTCATCATGAGCGAGCTGATCGAGCACCTGGTGGACCCCGACGGGGCGGTCGCCGAGGTCCGGCGGGTGCTCCGGCCGGGCGGCTCGCTGCTGCTGTCCACGCCGAACCTGGCCGCGTGGTACAACCGCGGACTGCTCGCCGTCGGGATCCAGCCGGTCTTCTCCGAGGTGAGCCTGCGCGGAGTGTTCGGCCGGCCGGGCCGCGTGGTGGTCGGCCACCTGCGCCTGTTTACCCGCCGGGCGCTGACCGAGTTCCTGACGGACAGCGGATTCCGCTGCGTTACGGTAGCCGGAGCGCGGTACCACGACGTGCCGCGGCCGCTTGGCCCGCTCGACCGGGCGTTCTGCCGGTGGCCGTCCGCCGCGTCCATCCTG
>JASHVM010000460.1:0-8498 GCA_030044595.1 Streptosporangiaceae bacterium | reverse complement strand
TCGCCCAGGCCTCCCGCTCGCCGCAGGCCTCCCGCTCGCCCAGGCCTCCCGCTCGCCGCAGGCCTCCCGCTCGCCCAGGCCTCCCGCTCGCCGCAGGCCTCCCGCTCGCCCATGCAGCGGATCTTGCCGTTGCTTTTCGGCCTGGTGTCTGACGCGAGCCGATCCCTTCTGCCGAGATAATGTCCGGTCCAGGAAATATCACCATGATCATTCGCGGCGCGTCTTTTCGGATCCAAGCGGCGCTAATCCCGGTTGGCATCACCACCGTGGGTGAGTTCAGTTATCCTACTGAAGGGCCTGCCGCTGCCCTGTCCGTGACCACCTCCACACGAACGGATTGGGATGAGCGCCACCACTCTTTCACTACCCGGGAACAGGATCCGGCGTAGCGGCGCTACAAACAGCGAGGCCACGCCGCAGTCCGGTCCGGAACTTCCGTGGCGTGGTTACCTTGCGTGGTTGGCGACAGTAACCGCGCTCGCCGCCGCCGGGTGCTTGTGCGCGCTGGCCGAGGGTCCACTGTGGATACAGAATACCGTACTCGCCTCGGCGAACCTGGCCGTGTCCCTGGTTTTCGTCTTCACCGGACTAATGCTCCGCAAGCAGCCGGGCCAGCGCGGCGTGGCCTGGGCGCTCATGCTGGCCGGAGTATTCCGTTCGGTCGACTTCATCGACGCCTGGAATGGCGCGTGGCCCGCCTATGCCCTCGTATTCGGCGGTGTGGACCGTTTTTTCGGCGCCTGGGCCTTGCTCCGTTACCCTAATCCCTCGCTATTGAGGCATCAGCGAGTCTTTCTTATTCTGCTGGCCGGCTGGATGCTGGTCGGCCGCACGCTGATCGCCGTGACGTCAACCGCGCAGTGGAATGGCGGTCCCGCTTCATGGTGGTGGCCCTCATTGGTACCCAACCAGCAGCTGACCGACGTCCTCAATTATGTGGTCAACGCCGGCGAGGGGATCTTCGGCGCGGCGATGGTGGTGCTCCTGGTGATGCGGCTCGTTCGAACCCGAGGCCTGGACCGCATTGTCATCACTCCGGTCATTGTGGCCGGCATCGCCGCCGTGATCGCCGCGACCGCGTCAGCCGTGACTCAGATGCTGGTGAGCCTCAGCACGACTCCGAATGGCGCGTACCTGGCGGAGAGCGCGGTAGACCTGCTGGTGCCGCTGGCTTTCCTGGTCGCGGTGATACAGCGTGCGCTGCTGGTCCGGAACATCAGCGGGCTGACCGCCCAGATCTCCGCTGGCGCTGACGTCAGCTCGGTACGTTACGCGCTGCGCAGCACCCTTCATGATCCGACCCTGGATGTCGTCGATCTGTCCGCTCCTGCCCCTTCCCCGGCCAGCGCCGGCGACAGGTCGGCCGGTGGTGACGGTGGGTCGGCCGAGGGCGGCAGCAGGACAGCGGCGGACGGCGACGGCAACGGCGAGGCCAGCCTGGCCGTGGCGGCACCGGACGTCCAGCCAACCGAGCGCCTGGTCGAGTTCATCCGTGCGGAGGAGGGCACGCCGATCGCGGTCGTCATCGCCGACCCGGCCCTGGCGAGGTACCGGGGCTTGTTCGACGCCGCGGTGCAGACCAGCGGTCTGGCCCTGAAAAACGCCCAGCTTCAGGCGCGGGCGGCACGCGAGAAGCTCGAGCAAGTCCGGGCGTCGCGGGCGCGCATTATCGAGGCCGGACTAGCGGAGCGGCGGCGTCTAGAACGCGACCTGCATGACGGCGTGCAGCAGCACCTGCTGAGCCTTACCGCCCGCCTTACCGCAGCGATGACCGGGACCGCCGACCCGGTGGCCACCGCTGCCTTCGGGCAGGCCCGTGAAGGGCTCAGAGAAGTGCTCGCCGAGTTGCGTGATCTAGCGCACGGGATCCATCCGGCGGTGCTGTCCCAAACTGGCCTGGGAGCCGCGTTGGAGGGAGTCGCAGAGAGGCTTCCGCTGCCGGTTCGCGTGACCGCTCCGGCGTCCAGGCTCAGCGCCGCTGTGGAGGCGACGGCTTACTTGGTCGCCTGCGAAGCGCTCACCAACGTGGTCAAGCACGCCCAGGCGGACAGTGCGGCGGTAACGGTCCGCGTCGACAAATCGCGGCTGGATATGGAGATTGCCGACGACGGCATCGGCGGCGTCACCCCGGGCGGTCGGGGTGGTCGAGGTCTTGACAACATCTCCGATCGTGTCAGCGCGCTTGATGGTGAGATGACCATCGACAGCCCGCCCGGCCAAGGAACGCGCCTTGTGGTGAGGATCCCATGCGGTTAGCGATCGCCGAGGACTCAGGGCTGTTCCGCAGCAGCCTGGCGCTACTCCTGGAGGCAGCTGGCGCTCAGGTCACCGCGAGCGTGCCGTCGGGTCCGGAACTGCTCGCCGCGATCAGGACCGGCCCGCCCGATGCGGTCATACTCGATATCCGCATGCCTCCGTCCTTCACTGACGAAGGCATCCGCGCGGCTTCCGAAGTACGTGATCTTCACCCGCAGGTCGGCATCCTCGTCCTGTCCACCTACGCCGAGACCAGGTACGCGAGCCAGTTGCTGGAGACCGTGAGCACCGGTGTCGGTTATCTGCTGAAGGACAACGTCGCGGACGCGAGCGCGCTCATGGACAGCCTGACCAGGGTCACCGCTGGCGAAACAGTAATGGACCCGACCATCGTGCGGCGCTTGCTTCACATGAACCGGAAGCCGAGCAAGATGGACGCTCTCAACGAACGCGAGCGCGCGGTGCTCCGGCACATGGCCGAGGGCCGCTCCAACGTCGGGATAGCGAAAGAGCTCTTCCTAAGCCCCCGCACCGTCGAGACCCACGTAACCAGTGTCTTCACCAAGCTGGGACTCGACCAGACCGACACCGAGAACAACCGCGTCCGGGCGGTGCTCGCCTTCCTCCGTTCCGCCAACCCTGAGAACTGAACGCCACCGCAGCGGCTATCGCGGTGCAAGAGGGCTGGAGGCGGGGCCACAGCGTTTGAGCTCCCCCCCGCCGAACCTCGCCTCCAGCCCAGCTCATCGGCGCGTCAGCCAGTGGCTGGACCCGCCTGACACCGGTTGATCTCAGGGACAGTCACCTAAGAATGATCACGTCCTTGCCTGCGAAAGCGTCAGCCAGATCCTTGCCGAGCCGGCGGGCAACGAAGACCGCGGTAACGCCTTCCATACCGCCCGGATCCTGCGGGATTCGGTCCGGCGACGGCGTGCCCTCCAGGAGGCTCACGCATACCCGAAATCCGCCGCCGTGCCTCTCGCGGGAGACAGCCGCGGCAGTTGCCGATGGCATCGTCTTACGGGCCTCAAGAATCGTCATCACAATTTCAGGTACCCCTAGGGTCTGTACCTGCTGCCAGTCCGGTGACGGCTGCGCATCGCCAATCAGCGAGTCGTCCGGGCCGGGTGACATGCCATCAGTGTGCAAGCCTGGACCGGCCCGGGTCATCGTGGGAACCACGAGTAATGACACGGGGTTTCCCTCTTGATATTCGGCCACCCGTCTTATATACGCGACTTGGCGATGGCCGCTCCGGAGTAGCTGAACGCCCCCGTCACGACATCGAGGTCGCCGGATCCTGTCCCGTCGTCCGCGCCAGCAGTCATCCGCGCTGCCCGAGCGTGGCGGCCAGCGCGGGGAGGACTTGGCCGAGGCGTGCGTCGAGGGTCGCGGTGGCATACGCATCTCCGCGGGTGGCTCCCTGGTTGACGATCACCACGGGCAACTGGAGCTTAGCCGCGTGCCGCACGTAACGCAGTCCGGACATCACGGTTAGCGAAGAACCGAGGACGACCAGCGAACTGGCGCGTTCGACCATCGCGTAGCAGGCCTCCACGCGCCGTCGCGGCACGTTCTCGCCGAAGAACACGACGTCCGGCTTGAGCACGCCCTGGCACGTGGGACAGCCGACGACCTGGAAGGACTCGGTCCGGCGGTCGGCGAGCACGGCATCCCCGTCGGGGTTGATCAACGCCGTCGATTCCGCGTCCCATCCGGGGTTAGCGGCCGACAGGCGCTGGTCAAGGTCCGTCCGTGCCGTCTGTTGCCCGCACGACAAGCAGATGACCCGGTGCAGGCTGCCATGCAGTTCGGTCACCGCTGAAGCTCCTGCGGCCTGGTGCAGGCCGTCTACGTTCTGGGTGATGATCCCGGCCAGCAGCCCGCGGCGGCCGAGTTCGGCGACGGCGTGATGGCCCTGATTCGGGACGGCCCGAGCAATGTGCCGCCAGCCGACATAGCTGCGCGCCCAGTACCTGCGCCGGGCGGCGGCGCTCCCGGTGAAGGTCTGGTACGTCATCGGGGTTGCCCGCCGGGCCAGACCCGTCGGCCCACGATAGTCCGGGATGCCGGACTCAGTGGACAATCCGGCGCCGCTCAGGATCAACACGCCCCCCGCGGTTACCGCGTCGAGGAGAACCTCGAATGATCGGGTTATCCTCGCCTCCGCCAGCTGGGTCACGACTCCATGGTGCCTTACGGTGCGGAGCGGCCGGTCCAGTCCCTGCGACTCGTGACGCTAGACCGCGACGGTCGTCATCGCCCGGGCGATTGTGGCCGCGGCCTGCCTGTCGAACAAGATCGTGTAATGGTTCACGTCGGGTACCAGCTGCGGCCGCAGCAGCGGGACGCGCTCTTGCCAATCCGCCACGAGTTCGGGCGGCATCAGTCCGGGTGGCTCGCCGGCCCATCCCGCCGAAGCGACCAGCAGCGGAGTCGGCTTGGTGAGGCGACCGAGCGCTTCCGCGATCGGCTTACCCGCCAGCTGGTCGCGGTTGTCGGTACGGACTGCCTCTTCGACCGTACGCGACCGCAGGCTGCCGGGCTCGCCGGTCAGGTCGTAGCGCGCGTACGCCTCGACATCGGCGTTCCAGTGGCCGGCCAGCGCCGGATGGGCGCGCCAGGAATCCAGGTACGCCTCGGTGCTGGGGAAAGTCCGCCGCAGCCGGGCGATCGCCGGATCCAGGACGGCTTCGAGCGCCGTGTCCGGGTCAACGCCATCCGGGATGGGCAGGGGCAGGCCAGCGTCCACCAGGACGAGCCGCCGCACCAGGTGCGGGTGCGCGTCCCGGGTCAGCAACGCGACGTAAGCCCCCGTCCAGGCCCCGGCGAGCACCGGCTGCCCGCCGAAGTGCCGCAACACGGCCGTGATGTCGGCCGCATGCCGCTCCAACCCATAAGGACCTGGCAGGTGGTTGCTGTGGCCGCGGCCGCGCAGGTCAGGAGCGGCGAGCGTCCAGCCGGACGGCATCTGGCGCGCGACCGCCTGCCACGACATACCTGAGGCGGTAAGCCCGTGCAGGGCGACCGCCACCCTCCTGCCGGTTCCCCACAGGAGCACCCGCAGATTGCCGCCGTCTACCGGGACGTCAAGCAGCCGGAGTTGCATTTCAATCCTCCCCAGTCGTGGCGTTTACCGCCACGACCGCCCAAATCTAACACTCATTATCTGCTGCCAAGGCAGTACCCGATGACAAGCAGCCGGCCAAGATGACCGGCAAACCGTGCCATGCTGGACCTGTGGCTGGGAATGCCAGGTAAACCCAGGCTTGGAGGTAAGCGAGCCATGTCTCGAGCACTGAGTTACTCGTCGGGAGAATCCCCGACGCCGCTACTGGGCGACACGATCGGCGGTAACTTCGACGCTACGGTCCTGGCGTTCGCGGATCGTGAGGCGCTCGTGGACCGGCCAACCAGCCGACGGTGGACCTATGCCGAACTCGCAGCCGATGTTGACGCGCTGGCGCTGGGGCTGCTGGAAATGGGGATCGGCAAGGGCGACCGGGTCGGTATCTGGGCACCGAACTGCGCAGAATGGACGCTTACCCAGTACGCGACGGCGAAGCTCGGCGCGATCTTGGTCAACATCAACCCGGCCTACCGCACCCGCGAGCTTGAGTTCGTGCTCAACCAGTCAGGTACCAGGCTGCTCATCGCGGCGCAGAAGCTGAAGACCTCCGACTATGCCGGAATGATCGCAGAGGTGCGGCCGCGCTGTCCGGGCCTGGAGAACGTCACGCTGATCGGTAGCCCGGAATGGCAGGCGCTGCTGGAAAGCGGCCGTCAACTGGACCGCGGCGCACTGGGCCGCATCGAGCTGGACATCGATGATCCCATCAACATCCAGTACACCTCGGGCACTACCGGCTTCCCGAAGGGCGCGACGCTTTCACATCACAACATCCTCAACAACGGGTTCTTCGTCGGCGAACTGTGCAACTACACCGAAGCAGACCGGATCTGCATCCCGGTACCGTTCTACCATTGCTTCGGCATGGTCATGGGCAATCTAGCTGCGACCAGCCATGGCGCGTGCATGGTCATCCCCGCGCCCACTTTCGATCCGGTCGCGACCCTGGAAGCCGTGCAGGCCGACCGCTGCACTTCCTTGTACGGCGTGCCGACGATGTTTATCGCGGAGCTGTCCTCGGCTGGGTTCGCCGACTACGACCTTTCCAGCTTGCGTACCGGCATCATGGCTGGCTCGCCCTGCCCCGTCGAGGTCATGAAGCAGGTCATCGAGCGGATGTCGATGACCGAAGTGTCGATCTGCTACGGCATGACGGAAACGTCGCCGGTATCCACTCAAACCCGCGCCGACGACTCTCTCGACCGCCGTGTGTCCACCGTCGGCCGGGTCGGACCGCACCTGGAGGTGAAGGTCATCGATCCGGCGACCGGCGGCACCGTGCTACGGGGGGAGCCGGGCGAATTGTGCACGCGCGGGTACTCGGTGATGCTCGGCTACTGGGAGCAGCCCGATAAGACGGCCGAAGCTGTCGACGCCGCCCACTGGATGCACACCGGCGACCTCGCGATCATGGACGAGGACGGCTACCTGGCCATCACCGGGCGGATCAAGGACATGGTGATCCGCGGCGGCGAGAACATCTATCCGCGGGAAATCGAAGAGTTCCTCTATACCCACCCCGACATACTGGACGCCCAGGTCATCGGTGTTCCGGATGCCGTATACGGCGAAGAGCTCATGGCGTGGGTCCGTCTGCGGCCGGGTGCCCCGGCCTTGACCGCCGAGGCCCTGCGGTCGTTCTGCTCCGGGCAGCTGGCGCGCTACAAGATCCCCAGGCATGTCCACGTCGTCGACGAGTTCCCGATGACCGTTACCGGCAAGGTGCGCAAGGTGGAGATGCGAGAGCGCGCCGTTGAGATTCTCGGTCTCGACCTCAACGAGCGGTCCGGGCGGTAGGCCGGCCAGGTAGGCTACCTAGAGTAAAGCTCCGGTCGCTTTGCGCTATCAAGCGTTGAGCCAGGGCACTTCGTGAGGTCTGATGGGTAACGACCGTCCTGATGATGCTGATGTGCCGTCAGACGAACACTCGGATCAGCCGGCCGACCGCGCTGACGTGTCTCGTGATAACGGAGGACGGTCCGATCGGGTTGGCCGTGTCCAGCTGGAGACGCGACGCCGGGATGAGTACTATGCCGTTCTCCGCGCCGCGATCGCTGACGAGCCGCCTAAAGTACCGGATCGGGCCACGGCGGAGGATCAAGCCGAGGCGGCCGAAAGGGCCAAGGCAGGGAGGCCAGCACAAGCGGAAAAGCCGACGAAGGCAGGGGAAGGGTGGGATGAGTCAGCGGAACGGTACCGCGGGATGTGGGCCGAGTATCAGCGGAGGTGGCCGCCTGAAGAGCGAACCACCGCAGACAAGTCCGACGATGCGCCGGGTTCCTGGCGCGGGGACAGCAATCAGTTCTTCGGCAGGGCGATCAACGGTGAGTTGGAAGAGTTGTGTAACGGCATCAGCGAGTTGGAGCGAGAAAAGATCTCACCGAGGCTGCGGCTGGTAGAGAGTTGTGATCCAGATAGGCGCCTGATCGGCTTCGAGCACCGCCTTAAGAGCCGAGATCGTATAAAGGAAAAAGTCTACGATGATGTCACTCTTCTGGGCCGCTCGCCGGAAGAGTCCATCTCGGCTTTGCCTGATGCGATCCGATATACATTTCAGTATGAGGACGCTACGCTCACGGTGTGCGGGCAGATATTATTCGCGTGAAAGAACAGGGTTTTGAGCTAATCAAACTTGGAAATTACTGGTCAGCGGACCAGTATAAAGGAATTAATAGTCAATGGATCGAGCCTCAAAGCGGTCAGCGTTTCGAGTTGCAATTTCATACCGAGGTCAGCTTTGAGGCAAAGCAGATCACGCACCCCGCCTACGGGCAATTGCGCATCAAAAACGCTGATAAATCCGATGCCGCTGAGGAATTCGAGGCCATGGTACTGGAAGCTTTCCAGAGGACGGTCTCTTCCGCGGTACCGATTCCTTTGGGTGCTGTTGATATTCCTGAATATCCAGAGAAGGAGCGACATGCTAGATAAGGTCACTTATTACGCTATTGTTGATGATCTGAGTAGCCGGGAGCGGCCCGCCGGGGTGCTGCGGCGGACCTATACGGAGGCTGGCGGCAGACGCGATGAAGCATTCAGCCGAGATCTCAACTGGGTACGCACTGTGCTACTGGTATCTGCCGAGCGTGGTGACCTGAAGAACGAGTTCATC
>JASHVM010000459.1:0-14378 GCA_030044595.1 Streptosporangiaceae bacterium | reverse complement strand
GACCTGTGCGCGGGACCCGGCGGCAAGGCGAGGCTGCTGGCCGGCCTGGCCGCCGAAGCGGACGCCCGCCTGGTCGCCTCCGACATCCGCCCGCACCGCGCCAGCAGGGTCCAGGCCGCCCTGCGGGACGCGCTGCCCGGCCCCACCGGAGCCGTCGTCGTGGCCGACGGGCTGCGCGTCCCGTGGCGGCCCGGGACGTTCGATCGCGTCCTGGCCGACGTGCCCTGCTCGAACCTCGGATCGTTGCGCCGGCGTCCCGAAGCCCGGTGGCGCAAGACCCCGGCCGACGTGCAGGATCTCACCGGGCTGCAGCGCGGGCTGCTGGACGCGGCGATCGATTCGGTCCGGCCGGGCGGCGTCGTGGCCTACGCGACCTGCTCTCCGCACGTCGCCGAGACCGCGGACGTCGTCACCGCCGTCGCGGACCGCCGGGGCGACGTCGCGGTTCTCGACGCCCCCGCCGTGCTCGCCGAGGTCCCCGGCCTGCGCGGCTCCGATCCCCGGTTTGCCCAGTTCTGGCCGCACCGGCACGGCACCGACGCGATCTTCCTGGCCCTCCTCAGGCGCGACTGAGCGCCCTGGTCCTGGCCAGCCGGGGGTTCCCGATGTCGGCCTGCTGACCGTGGGCGTAGCCGGCGCTGTAGCCCCTGCCGCTATAGGTGACGCGGCTCTTCCGCGTCACCGGGTACGCCTGTTCCAGCTGGCGGCGGATGACCACGGCCCGGTCAGCCAGGACCAGCGCCGTGCTCGGCCCGGACCGCGGTTCGGCTTCGGCGCTCGCGGCGGCGCGGTCCTCGGCGGACCTGACGCGGGTGATGACCGCGGTGACGAAGCCGAGCAGCCAGCTTCGCCGCCAGGCCCGCGGGCTGCGGACCCCGTCGGGGACGACGGCGGCGGTCAGGCCGCGGGCCATCTGCAGCAGCAGCGAGGTATAGAGGATGTCGGCCCGCTCGAGGTCCGAGGCATAGCCGAACACGTGGATGCGGGCGCCAGGCCCGCCGGTGTGCAGCAGGACGCACTGGCACCGCATGGCCCCGGCCAGCCCGGCCAGCAGGTGCGCCCGGACTTGTGCCCACGGGTTGGCGATATCGATGACGCGGCTGTCCGGCCGGTCAGTGTCCGGGCGGGACGCGGCCAGCCGGGCCCGGTCGATGCCGTAGCGGGCCATCAGCTCGGCGGCCTTCGCGGTGAGCGCCTCGGCTTCCGGCGGCGTGACCCCCTCGGCCTCGGCCTTGGCGAGCAGCTTGCGCACCCGGTCGAGCAGCGCGCTGGGCGGTTCAGAAGGCATTGATGACCTCCAGGTCGTTCCTGATCGAACTCAGTATCGAACCGTACCCGCGAGGTATGACATTCCTGCCGGCCTTCCGTGCTTCATCCAAAGTTCGCGCTCTCCACATCGCCGATGAGGGTCCTCGCCGACCTTACTGCACCCACGATCTCTAGACTCTGCAGCTATGGCCGTTCAGATCTCACCGAGCATCTTGTCCGCGGACTTGGCCCAGCTCGCCGAGGAGGCCGCCAGGATCGCCGAAGTCGCCGACTGGCTGCACGTTGACGTCATGGACAACCACTTCGTGCCCAACCTCACGCTCGGCCTGCCCGTGGTCGAGTCGCTGCTCAAGCACGCCACCCTGCCGGTCGACTGTCACCTGATGATCGAGGATCCGGACCGGTGGGCGCCGGAGTACGCCGCGGCCGGGGCGCGTAACGTCACCATCCACGCCGAGGCGGTGCGCGCCCCCGTGCGGACCCTGCGCGCCATCCGCGCCGCAGGCGCCCGCGCCGGGCTCGCCGTGAACCCCGCCACGCCGGTGGAGCCCTACCGGGACCTGCTGCCCGAGGTCGACATGCTCCTGCTGATGACCGTGGAGCCCGGCTTCGGCGGGCAGCATTTCCTCGACCTGGTGCTGCCCAAGGTGCGCCGCGCCCGCGAGCTCATCGGCCGGCCCGGCGCCGCCGTGTGGCTCCAGGTCGACGGCGGGGTCAGCCACGAGACCATCGAGCGCTGCGCGGACGCGGGCGCGGACGTGTTCGTGGCCGGTTCTGCCGTCTACGACTCCGACGACCCCGCCGACGTCGTGCAGGCCCTCCGCGCCCAGGCTGAGCGCGCCACCGCGCGCGCCGCCTGGGCCGCGCGGACCCGGCCGGACCGCCCCGGCTGATCTGGTTTTTATGCCGAACGGACCGGGTTGGCCCGGTCCGCGCTGGCGTGTCCGCCCGCGGTGGCCGGTGCCGCCTGCGGCTCGGCCCGGCCCGGGCGCACGAAGTCCTTACCGCGGATGAGCAGCAGGGCGCCCACCGCCCCGGCGAGCGCGAGAGCCCCGGTGACGAACAGCACGTCGTTGAGGCCGGCCGCGAAGCCCGACCTGATCGCCGCCGCCACCGGCCCGCGGGCGGCCGCAGGCAGGCTGGCGAGCAGCTTGCCCGTCTGGCCCTGCCGGACCATGGTGGCGATGCGCGGCGCGGAGGCTCCCACCGCCGGCGCGTGGGCCAGGCTGCGCTCCATCGCGGAGGCGAAGATCGAGCCGAGGGCGGCGATGCCGGCCGCGATGCCGATCTGGCGGAACGTCGTGTTGACCCCGGACGCCATGCCGGCCCGCTGCGGCGGGACCACGCCGATCGCGGTCGAGGCCAGCGGCGGGTTGACCAGGCCGGCGCCGAAGCCGGACACGATGAAGCCGGGAATGAGATGCGTCCAGGCGCTGCTGCCGGACAGCCCGCCCATGATGATCAGGCCGATGCCCACCAGGACCAGGCCGGGCCCGATGAGCCAGCGGGCCGGCACGCGCTCGCTGAACCGCCCGGCGATGGTCGCGGTGACGAACTGGGCGCCGCTGATGATGGCCAGCTGCAGACCCGCCTGCAGCGCCGAGTAACCGAGGACGTCCTGCAGGTAGATGACCAGGTAAAGCAGCATCGCGTAAAGCGACCCGTTCATCGCGAACCCCGCGATCGACGCGCCCGCGAAGGTCGGCGTCCGCAGCAGCGACAGGTCGAACATCGGGTACCTGACGCGCCTTTCCGCCGCGATGAACCCGGCCAGCGCGGCACCCGCGATCGCCAGGCAGATGATGACGCCCGCATCCGACCACCTGGTCTCGCCCGCCCGGATCAGCCCGTAAACCAGGCTCACCAGCCCGGCGGTCAGCAGCGCGAAGCCCGCCCAGTCCGGCGGCGTGGGGTGCGGCGACTTCGATTCCTCTACTCGCCAGGCGGTCAGCGCCACGGCCAGGACACCGATCGGGACGTTGACCAAGAAGATGCCGCGCCAGCTCCAGTCGGTGGTGATCACGCCGCCGAGCACCGGGCCGAGCGCGGTGGACACACCCGTGATCGCACCCCACACCCCGAACGCAACGCCGCGATCGCGGCCCTGGAAGCTGTGGCCGAGCAGCGCCAGCGACGTGGCGAACATGATCGCCCCGCCGACGCCCTGCCCGCTCCGCGACAGGATCAGCATCAGCGGATCGGCGGCCAGGCCACACAGCAGCGAGCCGAGCGTGAAGATGACCAGGCCGATCTGGAACAGGAGCTTCCGGCCGTAGCGGTCGGCCAGCGCGCCGGAGGTCAACAGCAGCGAGGCCAGGGTCAGGGCGTAGGCGTCGAGCACCCACTGCACGTCGCTGAAGCTGGCGTGCAGCCCGTTCTGGATCGCGGGCTGCGCCACTGTCACGATCGTCACGTCCAGCAGCAGCATGAACGTCCCCATGCAGACCGCCAGCAGGGTCCACCACTTCTTATCCATTGATTTCCTCCACGCGCCGGCGCCGTCCCCAACGCCGTGTTTCATGCTGCCCGGGGTCACTGCTGCTAATCCACAGTAGAACCATATTGTGCCGAATATCGACTCTAGATAGGCTAACTGGCGTGGAAGTCAGGACATTGGATGCGGTCGATCGGCAGATTGTTCATATTCTGACCGTCGAACCGAGGGCATCTTTCCGTACCCTCGCCGAGGTGACGGGGATCTCCGACCAGACCGCGGCCCGGCGTTACCGCAGGCTCAGCGAGACGGCGGGGCTGCGCGTGCTCGGCGTGCTGGACGGGTCCCGGCTGGGCTGGGTCGACTGGTTCGTCCGGCTGCAGACCACCCCGGGTAGCGCCGATTCGATCGCCGACGCGCTGGCCCGCCGGCCCGATACCCGCTGGGTCCGGCTCGCCTCGGGCGGGACCGAGGTCATCTGCGTGCTCGAGGCGCGCACCCCGGAGCAGCGCGATGCCCTGTTCCTGCGCGGGCTCCCGGGCAGCCGCCGGATCGTGCAGATCTCCGCGCACTCGATCCTGCACGATTTCACTCCGGGGCCGTGGCAGGAAATCTGCCGTGCGCTGTCCGCCGCCCAGCTGGCTCTGTTGACCCGGGCGGGCGGCCTCACCCGCAAAGACCGGTACCTGCGCACCCAGCTCACGTCCGAGGACGAGCCCCTCACGGCCGAGCTGGCCCGCGACGGCCGGGCCAGCAACGCCGCGCTCGCCGCCGCGATCCACTGGCACGAATCGACGGTGCGGCGCCGGATCGACGAGCTCCGCCGGGCCGGCCTGCTGCGCTTCGAGGTCGACCTCGATAACAAGGTGCTCGGCATGAACGTCGACGTCATGCTGTGGCTCTCGGTCGAACCGGCCCGGCTCGACCAGGCCGGACGTGCCCTGGCCGCCCACCCGGAGATTCCGTTCGCCGCTGCGACGACCGGACCGACCAACCTGGTCGCGACCGCCGTCTTCCGCGACACGCAGCACCTTTACGAGTACCTGACCACCCAGCTGGCCAGCCTGCCGGGAGTGACCTCGGTGCAGACCGCGCCGGTTATCCGGACCGTCAAGCGCACCGGCGCGGTTCGCTAGCAGAGCTTGCCGGAATCGCTCGCGTAGCAGGCGCGGTGCCGGGCTGGACACGCCCTGGGATGTCCTTGCTGACCGGGAGGATCGCCCTTTAGTGTCGGCCCAGGGTGAGACAGCCATGGACCAACCTGCCTACCTGCTGCACCGGGGCGACGCGCTAGATGCCTACCGGCACTGGCCGGCGCCGACCGTGATCATTAGCGACGGTGCCTACGGGGTTCGCGGCTTCCACGGTGACACCGTAGGCACCGGCGGCCTCGCCGCATGGTACCGGCCTCACGTGCAAGCGTGGAGCCGGCGTGCGGCCCCCGCGACCACGCTGTGGTTCTGGAACACCGAAGTAGGCTGGGCGACCGTCCATCCGCAGATCGTCGCGTCGGGGTGGGAGTACGTTCAGGTGATCACCTGGGACAAGGGTGTCGCCCACATCGCCGGGAATATCAACGGCAAGACCATCCGCAGGTTCCCCGTGGTGACCGAGGTGTGCGTCCTTTACCAGCGCCGCTTTGAGGTCTGCGGCGTGGATGGCCCGATGCCTGTCCAGCGGTGGCTGCGCCGCGAGTGGCAGCGGGCCGGGCTCCCGCTGGCCAGGGCTAACCAAGCGTGCGGGGTCAGGAATGCTGCCACTCGCAAGTACCTGACCCAGGACTGGCTGTGGTACTGGCCGCCGGGGGAGATGATGGAGCGGCTGAGCGCGTACGCGAACGAGCACGGCAAGGCGTCCGGCTGGCCCTACTACTCGCTCGACGGGTGCACCGCCGTGACCGCCAAGCAGTGGGATGCCCTGCGCTACAAGTGGCACCACGCGCACGCGCTGACGAACGTCTGGCAACTGGCCCCGCTGCATGGCGTGGAGCGGGTCAAGGGCACGATGCGGCGGGCCGCGCCCCGGGTTTACAACCCGGGCAGCCTGTCTGCTGCCCACCTGAACCAGAAGCCCCTGGAGTTTATGCACCGCATCCTCAGCGCGGTCACCGACCCGGGCGACGTCGTATGGGAACCGTTCGGCGGCCTCGCCTCGGCCGCGGTCGCCGCCGTGCAGGCAGGGCGGTTCCCGTGCGTGGCGGAGATCGACCACGACTTCGCTGAGATCGCGGCGCAGCGCCTTGACGACGCCCTTGCCGGACGGGACCCAGAAGGCGAGGAAACGGCGTAACCACGCTTCCTGGCCCTCCCGGTCACGCGTTCCAGCTGTCCAGGTGACCAAGAAGCTCGGCCAGCCGCGAGATGACCGCATCGGGCTCGGCGCCGGAGAACGTCGGCACGTCGGAGTTCGGGATGAGAACGGCCCGCATGCCCGCGTGCTTCGCGCCGTGCACATCGTCATACGGCCTGTCGCCGACGAATACGCAGCTGGCCGGATCGGTCACCCCGATCGCTCGCATGGCCGCCCGGAACGCCTCCGGGTGCGGCTTGACCCACGGGATCTCGCTGGTATAGACCGCCCCGTCAATCAGGTCGAAGATCTCGTCCCTGACGAAAATCTGCTCGTGCGCCCGGCGCGGCCACATGGTGTTGGACAGCACGCCCACCTTCATCCCGCGGCGCCGAAGTTCCAGCAGCAGCGGCCGCGCGGCCGGGTCGGTGACGGTGTGCGGGTCCCACGCCTCGAAGTAGCTGGCCAGAAAGTCGGCCGACGCGGCGACGCCGGCCCGCGCGAAGACGGTGTCCAGCGTCGAGCTCTGCTGCGTGCTCTCGGCCAGCCGCCATAGCTCAGCCTCCGCGGTGCGGGCCGCGGCGGCCACGGTGGCCACGTCGGCGGCGGGGTAGTGCCGCGCGCACACGCTGAGCCACAGTTCATCGTGGTCAATGGCGTGCCATGGGGTGAGCGTCCCGCCCCAGTCGAAGATCACCGCGCTCACCGCCATGACCGGAATCCTATGCAGGCCGGCGGGGCCGGCGGGCACGCGGCTGGACCTGGCGTCGTCCTGCCGCCGCCCGCGCGCCTTTGTTGACAAAAACGACCTTTTAACTCAACTATAAGACGGTGCCCCTTGCAGACGTCGCGACCGGCCGCGATGCGACCTTGCTCGCGGTAGTGCCGATACCGGGCACGCGGACCTCGCTCGCCATCGTCGGCTACGTGATCTCCGCGTCAGGAACCCCGGATCGAGCGCCCGCGGCCGGTCAGCCCGGCGCGCGCGCGAAGACCGGCTCCGGCTTGATTATCGACCAAGCGCAGCGCCGCGTCTGGGCCGACGGCGGCGAGATCACGCTGACCTTCCAGGAGTTCGAGCTGCTCGCCTTCCTCAGTTCGCACCCGGCCACGGTGTTCAGCCGCGCGGATCTTGTCCGGCGCGCCTGGCAGCGTGCCTCGTCACCGGGCAGCCGGAACATCGCCCGGGACAGCCGCACCATCGACGTGCACGTCAGTCGGCTCCGGCGCAAGCTCGGCCCGGTGTACGGCCAGTGCCTGGTCACCGAGTACCGCACCGGGTATCAGTTCCGTCCGCTGGCCGCTTGACCCAGCGGAATACCTCATGTGGCACACTGGCTATACAAGACAGCGTGCTCCGGGGTCGGTGAAACTCCGAACCGGCGGTGAAAGTCCGCGACCCGTCCGCCGCCAGCGGCCGGCTGACCCGGTGAAATTCCGGAACCGACGGTAAAAGTCCGGATGGGAGGCAGCACGCACGCGGCCGGCCGGTGCCGGCCGCGCGAAGCGCGTACGCACCCGCCCGCGCGACCCCGGAGCCGAACACAGGCTGGGCTTCGAGGAGGGAAGCGCGGATGTTCACCGGGATCGTGGCAGAACTCGGCGAGGTAGCCGGAATAGAGCACCGCGGTGACGCGGCCAGGCTGACCATCCGGGGTTCTACCGAAGACGTGTCCCCGGGCGAGTCGATCGCGGTCAACGGCGTATGCCTGACGGTCACCGGCGTCACGGACGGAACGTTCACCGCAGACGTGATGGGCGAGACCCTGAGCCGGTCGGGTCTGGGCGCGCTTGTCCCGGGCGCGCCGGTCAACCTCGAGCGTTCGGTCCGCCTGGCCGACCGCCTAGGTGGTCACCTGGTGCAGGGCCACGTGGACGGCACCGGGACAATCATCTCCCGGTCCCCGGCCGCCCGCTGGGACCAGGTCAGAGTCAGCCTCCCGGCCGGCCTCTCCCGCTACGTCGTGCCCAAGGGCTCGATTGGGGTCGACGGGGTCAGCCTTACGGTTTCCGCGCTGAGCGCCGCGGACGCCGCGCAGCCGTGGTTCGAGGTCTGCCTCGTCCCCGAGACGCTCAAGCGCACCACGCTGGGGGCGAAGCAGCCCGGCGACACGGTGAACCTCGAGGTCGACGTGATCGCCAAGTACGTGGAGCGGCTGCTGAACAGGGAGGCGAAGTGAATCAGGTGCTTGACGACATCGATCGCGCGATCAAGGACATCGCGGAAGGCCGCCCGGTGGTGGTGGTTGACGACGCGAACCGCGAGAACGAGGGCGACATCATCATCGCCGCGAGTATGGCCACGCCCGAGCTGCTCGCGTTCATGATCCGCTACACCAGCGGCGTCATCTGCGCCCCGCTGCCCGGCGCCGAACTCGACCGGCTCCAGCTGCCGCTGATGACCTCGCAGAACACCGAGCGCATGCGCACCGCCTTCACCCTCAGCGTGGACGCGCGCGACGGCGTCAGCACGGGCATCTCGGCCGCCGACCGCGCCGCCACCATCCGTCGCCTGGTGGACCCGGAGACGACCGCGCAGGACCTGGTTCGCCCCGGCCACGTGTTCCCGCTCCGCTACGCCGAGGGCGGCGTGCTGCGCAGGCCCGGGCATACCGAGGCCGCGGTCGACCTGGCCCGGCTCGCCGGGCTGCCGGCGGCGGGCGTGCTGGCCGAGGTGGTCAACGACGACGGCACCATGGCCAGGCTGCCCGAGCTGCGCGAGTTCGCGAACGCCCACGGCCTGGCCCTGATCTCCATCGAGCAGCTCATCGAGTACCGCCGGCGCACCGAACGCCAGCTGAGCCGGCAGGCGCAGACCAGGCTGCCGAACGCCTTCGGCCTGTGGCAGGCGTTCGGATACCGGCACGAGGTCGACGGGACCGAGTACGTGGCGCTCGCCCTCGGCGACGTGGCGGGCGGCACGGACGTGCTGGCCCGGCTGCACTCCGAATGCCTCACCGGGGACGTGTTCGGCTCGCTGCGCTGCGACTGCGGCGCGCAGCTCGAGGCGGCCATGGCGGCGATCGCGGCTGAAGGCCGCGGGGTGGTCCTCTACCTGCGCGGGCACGAGGGCCGCGGCGTCGGGCTGCTCAGCAAGCTGCAGGCTTACGAGCTGCAGGACGCCGGCGCGGACACGGTGGACGCCAACCTCGAACTCGGCCTGCCCGCCGACGCCCGCGAGTACTCAGCGGGTGCGCAGATGCTGGCCGACCTGGGCGTCCGCTCGGTGCGCCTGCTCACCAATAACCCGGCCAAGGTCAACGGCCTGACCAACTGCGGCGTGGATATTACGGCGCGCGTTCCGCTCGCCACCGCCGTCACGCCGTACAACCTCCGGTACCTCGTAACCAAGCGCGACAAGCTGGGACACCAGATCCAGAATCTCAACGATCCCGACCGGGCCGGGGTGCGCCCGTCCGCACAGGTCGAGAAAGCCGGCGAGGGGGGCTTGGGGAGGTGGGCGGGGTGAGCGGCGCGGGCCGCCCCGGCGCGGCCGCGGTCGATGCCTCGGGGCTCACCCTGGCCATCGTGGCCACCCGCTGGCACTCCGAGATCACCGACTCGCTGGTGGCGCGCGGGATCGCGGCGGCCGCGGCGTGCGGCATCCCCGACCCGCTCGTGTTCCGGGTGCCCGGCGCGGTCGAGCTGCCGGTCGTGGCCGCCGAACTGGCCCGGCATCACGACGCGGTCGCGTGCCTGGGCGCGGTGATCCGCGGTGGCACACCGCACTTCACCTACGTCTGCGACTCCGTGACGGCGGGCCTCACCCGGGTCGCGCTCGACGCCCGCACGCCGGTCGGGAACGGCGTGCTGACCTGCGACACGGTAGAGTCGGCGCGCGACCGGTGCGGCCTGCCGGGAAGTCACGAAGACAAGGGCTGGGAGGCCGTGGTAGCGGCCCTCGAAGTGGCGCTCCTGCTCCGCTCCATCCGCCGCACCAACCAAGAGCCGCTCCCCGTGGAGGCCTAGCACCGTCATGCTCTCACTGGTCCTGCCGAAAGGCTCGCTCGAGCGAGCCACCCTTGACCTGTTTGACGCGGCCGACCTGACCGTGCGGCGGTCATCGGACCGGGATTATCACGCGTCGATCGACGACCCTCGGATCGACCGGGTCCGGTTCCTGCGCCCCCAGGAGATCCCGTCGTACCTCGAGCGCGGGCTGTTCGACCTCGGCATCACCGGGCGTGACTGGATCGAGGAAACCGAGGCCGAGGTCGCCTCGCTGGGGGAGCTGCAGTACTCGAAGGCCACCTCGCAGCCGGTACGGGTGGTGCTCGCGGTGCCGGACTCGGCGGCCTGGCGGTCCGCCGCCGACCTGCCGGAAGGGGTCCGGATCTCGACCGAGTTTCCGTCTCTCACCAGGCGCTTCCTCGACGCGCGCGGGGTCAAGGCGATGGTGATACCGTCCTACGGCGCGACCGAGGCCAAGGTGCCCGACATCGTGGACGCCATCGTCGACCTCACCGAGACCGGCTCGTCCCTGCGCAAGAACGGCCTGCGGATACTGGAGACGCTGCTGACCAGCTACACGGAGCTGATCGCGTCCGCGCCGGCGTACGCCGACCCGCGAAAGCGCGCCGCCATGGAGGACATCGCCCTGCTGCTGCGCGGCGCGATCCAGGCCCGTGGCAACGTCCTGCTGAAGCTGAACGTATCGGCCAGCCGGCTCGCCGCGGTCACCGACATGCTGCCCGCGCTGTCCTCGCCGACGATCACCAAGCTGGCGCGCGAGAACATGAACGCCGTCGAGACCGTCGTCCCCAAGCGCGGCGTCAACACGCTGATCCCCGCCCTGAAGGCGGCCGGCGCGCAGGACATCCTGGAGATCCCTATCTCCAAGATCGTCGAGTAGGCCCGGCGCTTGCCCCCCTGGCGCAGGCAGACCGCCCGGGTGCTGCCGGTCGACCCCCAAGGGCGCGTCCTGCTGCTGCACGGCTGGGATCCTCGCCGCCCCGACGCGCCCTTCTGGTTCACCGTCGGCGGCGGCGCTGAACCAGGGGAGTCGCTGCGCGAGGCGGCCGCCCGCGAGCTGCGAGAAGAGGTCGGCATCTCGATCGAACCGGACCGGCTGGGCGAGCCGATCGCCCAGAACACGGTCGAGTTCTCCTGGGCCGGGTACCACATCATCCAGGGCCAGACGTTCTACGCCGTGCTCATCGAATCCGCCGACGTGACTCTCGACGGCCTGGACGCGTGGGAGCAGGCCACGACCGACGCCTACGGCTGGCTGTCCGCCGACGACCTGGGGCCAGATAAGCCGCCGGCCGATCCCGCCCTTCCCGACCTGATCCGCGCCGCCGTGGCCAGCGTCCGCGGCCGTCCGGGATAGCCCCGGCGCCTACCTGAGCGCGCTCGTCGTCCCTCTTCGCGGGCGTCGCCCTGGTCTGGAGTGGACCGCCCAGAGCGGCCCGGCCTTCAGGCCGGCCGGTTAGGCGGTACCTGGGCCAGGGCTTGGGCGATCGTGGTCGACAGCCGCTGGTTCCGACCCTGGCTCAACGCCTCCTGGCGCTCCAGAACCGAAAGCGCGGCCACGGCCGGCTCGAGGATCCGGTCGAGAATCGCCTGCTCCACGGGAGGCAACGGGCCGCCGGTTTCCTCCCGGAGCACCTGCGCCGCGCCGAGGTACACCAGGGCCTGCCGCCCGGCGTGCTCCAGGCCCGCAGCGGCGGCAAATCCTTCCAGCTCGTAAGCCATGTGGCGCTTGTTCCCGAGAGCGGCGTGGCGGCGCAGCGCCGCACCGAACAGCCGCCGAGCCTGACTGGGCCGCCCGGCGTCCCGCGCGACCTCGCCGAGGCTGCTCAGGATCACGCTTGCGTCGGGATCGCCGGCCGCCCGGAACAACTTCATCGCCTGCCAGAGCAGCGAGCTGGCCCGGCGGAACTCGCCCTGGAGACGGGCGGTCTGACCGAGCATGTTATACGCGTGCGCCTGCCAGGACAGGTCATCGCCCTGCGACGCCTCGGCCAGTTCACGCTCGAAATGCGGCCCGGCCGCGGCCAGGTCGCCCCGGCCCAGTGCCACCTCGCCGAGGAAGCGGTGCGCCTGGGCCAGACCCTGGTGGTCGCCCAGCGGCGCGCACAGCTCGATGCCCTGCCGGGCCAGCTCCACCGCCCGCGCGTAGTCACCTTGGAAGCAAGCCAGTGTGCAGGACGCCAGCACGGCGGAGGCCCGGATCTGCGGGGGACTCGGGCGCTGCTGCGCATCGTCCAGGGCCAGCAGCCGGTCGAGCTGCAGCACGCCCTCGGCGAGCGACCCGCGCCGCTGCCAGAGCGGGCTGAGCGCGGCGGCCAGCGCCAGCCCCTCGTCGAGGCACGTGCTGTCGCGCTCGGCCCGATGCCCCGCGAATTCCAGCGCCGCCCGCATATTCGGGTAGGCCGTCTCCATCTGGTCCAGCGACTCGGCCTGCCTGGATCCGTCCAGCTCCTGGCGGGCGGCCAGCGCCACGCCCAGGTAATGCGCCAGGTGCCGACGCCGGACGATGTCCTGTTCCCCGGTCTCGGCCAGCCGGGCCAGCGCGTACTCCCGCAAGGTCTGCAGCATCTGGAAACCCGGCGTGTCGCCTGCGGTGACTTCAAGGAGGCTCTGGTCGGCCAGGTCGGCCAGGTGCTCCAGCGTCCTGGCCGGGTCGCGCTCGGCGCTGACCGCCGCCGCGGCCGCGGCGTCGAATGGTCCGGCGAACACTCCCAGGCGGGCGAACAGCTGCTGCGCATCGCGAGAAAGTAGCGCGTGGCTCCAGTCCAGCGCCGCCTGCAGCGTCTGCTGCCGCTGCGGCAGGTCGCGCGGACCCCCAGTAAGCAGCGCCAGACGGGACCGCAGCAACGGCAGCAGGGCCCCCGGCGAGTACAGCCGGATCCTGGCCGCGGCCAGCTCGATGGCCAGCGGCAGACCGTCCAGGGCAGTGCAGATCTCGCCCACGGCGGCCAGGTCGTCGACCTGCGGAGCAAAGTCAGGGCGGACCGCCCGCGCCCGGGCGATGAACAGCCGGACCGCTTCGCTGTCGGCCACGGTGGTTCCGGTGCCGCCCTCGCCCGGCAGGTGCAGCGGCGGGACCCGCACCGTGTGCTCCCCGTACAAGCGCAGGGGTATCCGGCTGGTGGCCATCACCCGCAACGCCGGGGCGGCCACCAGCATCCGGGCCAGCAGCGCCGTCTCGTCGAGCAGGTGCTCCAGGTTGTCCACGACGAGCAGCAGCTCACGGTCGCGCAGCGCTTCGGCGAGGTAAGCCTCGGCCGCCTCCGCCGACGTCGGCGCCAGGCCCAGTGACCGCGCCACGGTCGTGGCGAACAACGCGGGATTACGGACCGGCGCCAGATCGACGAAGGCCACGCCGCCGGCGAAGTCACCCGCGAGATCGTGGGCCATCTGCAGGGCCAGCCTGGTCTTCCCGGTACCGCCGGTCCCGGTGAGGGTGACGAGCCGGGATACCGCTATCGCCGCCGCCACCTCTGCGCGCTCACGCTCCCGGCCGATCAGCGGGGTGGCCGGAGCTGGCAGCGGTGCGGGCGTCACCCGGAGCCGCGGGGGGGCGGCCGCGTCCGCCACCACCCGCGGATACGCGGGTTCCTCGTCCCTCGCCGCAGCTCTCGGCGCGGGCGCGACGGGCTCTTCCGGCGCGGCGGCCCGGGTCCGCGCAGAGGAATATGACACCGCCCGGCTCACTACGGCATCGTGGTGGCCGGCTCGCAAGGTGGCAAGCGGTGGCTGCGACCAGGCCGCGTCGGGGATAGCGTGCGGCGGCACTTCGACCAGGTCGAGCAGCGCATAGACGTCCTCCCGGGTGACCAGCGCGCCCCAGCTGGCCAGCGTCACGATGATGCCGATCACGTCCGGCGTGGTCAGCACGGCGTTGTCGCGGCCGTTGAGCTTATGGCTGAGCACGTCCGGGTGCAGCCCGATCGACCGCGCAAGCTGCTGCTGGGTATGTCCGACTGCCCGGCGGTGCTTCCTCACCGCCTCGCGGAACCCGCGCAGATTCGGCATCCGCGCCTCCAGCCTTCGGCCCCCTGCCGCCGCGGCCTGTCGGCTGCTGCACCGCCGCCGCAACTCTGCCGCACCTTTGCCGCACCAACGCCGCAAAAAACGTCTGGTTCCCTGCCTCGCGCCCAGCTTAGATGGTCGCAATCCCGCCGGGAAGTGGCCGCCCAGCACAAAGAGGCAGAGCGTAGAAAGCAGCCGGATGGACCTTTACGTAACGTCCCCCAGCCCGGTCAGGGCCGTGTTCGACCACCTGGCCGATCCCTCGCGCCTGGGCGACTGGCTGCCTGATGTATCTGCCGTCGGCCCGGATCCGTCCGGCAGCAGCGGAGCCGACTTTCCCCTCACCGCAAATGTCGACGGGATCGAGGTCGCGGCCAGCGGCGAGGTGACCGCGTTCGAACCGCCGCGG
>JASHVM010000047.1:0-10227 GCA_030044595.1 Streptosporangiaceae bacterium | reverse complement strand
CGACGCGCGCCCGGCGGGTCGGCCCGCGTACGCCTCTTACAGGCTGGCCCGCGTACGCCTCCTACAGGCTCGCCCGCCGACGCCCGGCCGGAACGTTACGTAGTCGAAGCCTGCCCGGACGGCGCCGGACCCGAAGGAGCCAGAGCGAAGACGAGCACGATGTAGCAGGCGAGCGCGACCGCGAACCCGAGGGACATGCTCAGGGACGCGCTGTTATCGCCGCTGCCCGTGAACCCGAGCCCGGCGAAGCCGGCTCCCAGGATCGCCAGCAGGCCGATGGCCGACACCCAGATCGACAGCTTGTGCCGGGCGCCGATGGCCCTGACCAGCAGGACAATCGCGGCGAGGCCGATCAGGATGCCCAGGATCACGTGCAGGGCAATGACCGGGGTCGAGAACAGCCCGATGGGTTTCTTCGTCGTGGGCGCCGCTCCGTACAGGTTGTAGATCATGCCGAGGATGAACTGAAGGATCAGCATGACCACGACGCCGAGGCTGGCCATTCTCAGCCGGGCGACCCGAACTACCCGGGTCTCCGCCGCTGCGCGCGGGGCCGTTTTTGTCTCTGACATCCCCCACCTCCGACAACAAATGCTAACCAGAGCCACTATGGTTGGCCCGGTGAGATCGGTCCTCACCCGGCCGCAGGTCTCCGCCCGCCAAGGCAAGTCGTCGGGCACCTGGCTGCTGCTCGCCAGCGTGGCCGCGTTCGCGGTGGCCCTGGGAGCCCACGCGAGGTACACGGTCACCCATTCGACCAGCTTTACCATGGATCCGGTCGACCATGCCGTCTACCGGTCCGGTGGGCTCATTGTCCGGCACCTGGAGCCGCTCTACAACCCTCACCTCGCGTCACCGCTTTACGACTGGACCGGGTACGGCGGCCTCCACCTGCAGTTCACCTACACCCCCTGGCGACCAGCGCTGGTTCCCCGAATACCACTGGCACGGCCCGGCGCTCATGGTCGGCAACGCGTACATCCTCGCCGGGCTGGCTGCCTTCGGGGTGCTGCTCGCGATCTCGCTGCTGCTGCCCGGGGCCAGGAAGAAGGAGCACCACGATGAGCTTGGGCGAAGTCAGCCAGATCAGCGAGAATATCTACGCGTACCTGCAGCCTGACGGCAGCTGGTACCTCAACAACACCGGCTTCCTGGTCAGCGACTCCGGCCTCATCAGCATCGATACCACCTCCACCGAACGGCGCACCCGCGCCTACCTCGATGCCATCGCCACGATCACCCAAAAGCCGGTCCGCACGCTGGTCAACACCCACCACCACGGCGATCACACCCACGGCAACTACCTGCTGGGCGGGGCGACCATCGTCGGCCACGAGCGGTGCCGCGAGGCGATCCTCGGCACGCCCATACCTCCCCCGCCCGGCATCTGGACCGACGTGGACTGGGGAAACCTGAAGCTCGCGCCGCCGTTCCTCACCTATACCGACGGCATCACGCTGTGGTCCGACGACCTGCGCTGCGAGGTCCGCTACGTGGGCACCCCGGCGCACACCACCAACGACTCGATCATCCACATCCCCGAACGTTCGGTGGTGTTCACCGGCGACCTGCTGTTCAACGGCGGCACCCCGTTCGCGCTCATGGGCTCGATCAGCGGCTGGATTGAAGTGCTCGAGTCGGTACTGCGCCCCCTCGGCGCCCGGACGCTCGTCCCCGGCCACGGCCCGGTCTGCGGCCCGGAGGTCATAGCCGACGTGCTCGCCTACCTGACCTTCGTGCAGGACACCGCGCGCCAGGCCAAGGCGGCGGGCCTGACTCCGCTTGAGGCCGCACGGACCGTCGACCTCGGAAGGTTTAAAGATCTTCTTGATTCCGAACGAATCGTGGGTAATCTCCACCGGGCCTACCTCGAGCTGGACGGGGCGGAGCGCGGAGCCCCGGCGGATCTCGCGTCGGCCCTGGGCGACATGCTGGCCTACAACGGCGGCCGCCCGTTGACGTGTCACGCTTGAGCCATGGCCTGGCTCGACGACGCCGGGTTGCGCGCCATTCCCGGGGTCCGCGCCTCGATGTCTCCCGGTCCGGGCGTAGCGGCACACGGGAGCGGAGGTGGTGCTAGCCGTACCCCGCGTCCGGGTGGCGGCACGGTGGATCTCGGGGATGCTTACCGCGAGCATCGGGTCATGGCCTTGGTCACGGCGGGCCGGTATCGGCGCGGTCCCGGGCCGCGGCGCGGGAATACCGCGCGTGTACAGCCACCGCCCGGGAGCGGAGAATGGCGTCATGGACGGCGTGGTCCCGGCTACTGACCAGCGCGCCGACCCGGCAACTCCGTCAGCGCCCCAGGACACCTGGGTCGGCACGATGGCAGTCCCCGCCCCGGGTCCGCCCCGGGCCCCTCGTGGCCCGGGGGCTTTCCGCCGGGACGTGCGGCGGCTGCTGCGGGAGCCGTTCACCCGACGCCACTGGAAGGACCGCTGGTACGCCGTCCTCAGCTTCTTGCCGGCGATCCCGTGTTTCGCGTTCGTGGTTCTCGCCGTCATCATCGGCTCGGGGCTGTCGCTCAGCTTCGCGGGCATGGTCGTCGGGCTGCCGCTGCTGGTCGTGTCCCTGCTGGCCGCACGGCGGCTCGGCGGGGTCAGCCGCGGTCTGGCCAACCGGCTGCTCGGGCTCCGCGTCGCGCCACCGCCGCCGATGCTCCGGCCACCCGGTGCCGTGGGCTGGATCCGGGCGGGCCTGACCGATCCGGCCGGCTGGCGGGCCTGCGCCTACCTGGTGCTCAAGCTGCCGATCGCGGTGCTCGGCATCTGCGTCGTGAGCTTCCTCTGGGTGTACGGGCTGCCGTACCTGACCTTCCCGATCTGGTGGGAGATCCTGCATCGAGCCGCCGCTCACGGCGTGGTGATCCACATACCTTCGTGGCTTTCTTGGTGGACGCTCGACCCGGTGCTGGTGGCCCAGAAGGTGCAGACCCTGCCTGTCGCGTTCGCCTTGGTTCCGGTCGGGGCGGCGGTGGTGCTCGCAGCCCCGTGGCTGACCAGGATGGTCAACACCTGGGACGGGGCGCTGGTCGCCCGGCTGCTCGGCCCGGTGTCGCTCCCGCAGCGGGTGCGTGACCTGGAGCGGACCCGGGCCCGCGCGGTGGACGACTCAGCCGCCCGGCTGCGCCGGATCGAGCGGGACCTGCACGACGGAGCGCAGGCCCAGATGGTGGCGGTCGCCATGAAGCTGGGCCTGGCCAAGGAGAAGCTCGTTAGCGCGGCCGACGGGACCGCGCAGGCCGACCTGGAGCGGGCGCGGGAGCTGGTCGACGCCGCTCACCGCAGCGCGAAAGAGGCCATCACCGAGCTGCGTGACCTGGCCCGCGGCATCCACCCGCCCGCACTTGACCATGGCCTGGGCACCGCGCTGGCGACCATGGCCGCCAGCAGCAGCGTGCCCGTGGAGCTGGTCGCCGACCTGCCCGAGCGCCCGTCCGCCGCGATCGAGACCATCGCCTACTTCTGCGCGGGGGAGCTGCTGGCCAACGTGGCCAAGCACAGCCGGGCGCGGCACGCCGCGCTGCAGGCCGTGCACGTAGCGGGGCTGCTGCGGCTGCGGGTCAGCGACGATGGCGTCGGCGGCGCCCGCGTCGAGGCGGGCGGCGGGCTGGCCGGGCTCGCCGAGCGGATCAGGACCGTGGACGGCACAATGGAGATCGCCAGCCCTCCCGGAGGTCCCACGGTGGTCACCGTGGAACTGCCGTCACACGCCTGATGAGCCGGAGCGCACGCTGATGCGGATCGTCATAGCCGAGGATTCTGCCGTCGTGAGAGCGGGCCTGGCGGAGATCCTGGCCGATCGCGGCCACGTCGTCGCGGCCGCCGTCGGCGACGCCGACGCGCTGCGGGCCGCGGTCGACGAGCACCACCCCGACGTCACCGTCGTCGACGTGCGGATGCCGCCCGGCTACACCGACGAGGGCCTGCGCGCCGCGATCGCGATCCGCCGCGACCACCCGGGGATCGGCGTGCTGGTGTTCTCCCAGTACATCGAGACCCGCTACGCAGCTGACCTGCTCGGCGCGGCGTCAGGCGGCGCGGCCGGCGTGGGATACCTGCTCAAGGACCGGGTCGCCGACGTGGGGGAGTTCGTCGACGCGCTCGGCCGGGTGGCGGCCGGCGGCACCGCGCTGGACCCGGAGGTCGTCACTCAGCTGCTGGGCGCCAGCCGGCGCGCCGACGGGCTCGCCGAGCTCACCGCCAGGGAACGTGACGTGCTCGCGCTGATGGCCGAGGGCCGCTCGAACAGCGCGATTGCCGCGATTCTGGTCGTCTCGGAGCGGGCCGTGGAAAAGCACGTCTCCAACATCTTCAGCAAGCTCGGCCTGGCACCATCGGACGCCGACCACCGCCGGGTCCTGGCCGTCCTTCGCTACCTGGAATCCTGACCGTGCGGCCGCCGCTGGTCGGCTGACCGCGACCGCGGGGGCACCCGAACCGGCCAAGACCGTGCCAGCCGTACCTCCGATTCGGGTGGCGGCACGGTGGATCGGGCGCTCGCGTACCGCAAGTATGCAGGTATGACCGCTGGATCCCTCGCCACCACGCGGCGCCCGAGGCACGCGGCATCGGAGAGCAGGTGGCCATGACTCAATACGGTACGTGGGTCAGCTACGGCGGCACCGGCAAGATCGGGCTGGCCGCTGTCCTGCTGGCCGTCGCGGGAAGCCTGGCTTTCGCGGGCACTCGGTTGCGCCATCCCGTCCGGGCCGCCAGGCCGGGCCGGACGGTCGTGATCTTCATGCTCCTGACCTGGGTCCTTGCGATAGGGACGTTTCTGGTCTGCTTGCTGGCCTACGTTCACCAGGAGCGTCAGGATCACGTTGCCGTAGCCCCGCCAGCCGATCCCATCGCGCCCGTCACCCTCGTCGCGGCAATCGTCATCTTCCTCGTCATCTTCATCAGCGCGCGTGGCTCGACGGTCGGGCTGGCCAGCGCGGCCATCGCCGCGATGGCCGCGCCGATGCTCTTCGAGTTTCCGTTCGACCTCATCGTCATGGCCAGGATCTACCCCCCGGTCGCGCCCGACCCGGCGTTGTACCGGGCCTTGTTCTTCGCGCCCTTGTTCCTCATCGAGCTCACCACGCTGTCGTTCCTCACGCTGTCTCCCATGGTGAGGCTGTCCCGGGCCACGTTCTTTTTCCTCGCGATGATGCTGACCACCTTCGCGGTATGGGCTCTGTTCGGATTCGGCTATCCGTCCGCTCCGGCCCCGATAGCGCTGAACATCGTGTCGAAGCTCCTGGCCTTTGTCGCCGCGGCCAGCCTGTTCCTCCCTCGGGAGGTTCTGCCGGCGGGCCAGGGCCGGCAGGCTTACGAGGAGCGGGCGTACTGTCCCAGGGACGTCTTCGCGGTCGCCCAGCCCGGGCCGGAACAGGCGCGGGTCGGCCAGGAGCGGGCGCCGGACCCCCAGGACCTTCTGGCCACCGGCGGGCGGGTCGGGGACCGCGCCCGGGAGCACGCCGCGGACCGGTAACCGGTTCTGGGCGTGCCGAACACGGCCCGACAAATATGCCTGATCTTCCGTGCGCCCGGGTCCCCCTCCGGTACCGCTCCGCCCAGGGAAAGCCGGCCACCGGTGAGAAACGGCGAGCCGGCCGGTCTATACGAGTAGGCGGCTGGTCGCGGGAGGGCTGATGGCAGCGCGGCAACCTGGGCGCGGCGCGGGTCCTGACGACGCCGGAATGAGCCCGCGGACCGGCGCCACGGCGCTTTTGGCGGGCGCGATCGGCTACGCCCTGGGTACTTGCGCGGCCATCGCGCGGGCCGAGATGTCGCTGCCCACGCCGTGTGCGGAGTGGGACCTGAAGACGCTCGCCGGCCACCTGGGCGATTCCATGGCCGACCTGGAAGCGGCCATCCGCACCGGGCGCCTGGATCCGGACGCGGAGCATCCGCCCGAGCCTGCCCCCGAGGACCTGGCCGAGGTCCTGCCGGACCGGGCCGCCGAGCTGCTGTTCGCGTGTTACCAGGGCTGCGGTCCCGGCCGTTTCGTCCTGGTGGGCGGCCTGCCCCTGTCAGCCGGGATCGTCGCCTGCACCGGAGCCGTCGAGATCGCGGTGCACGGCTGGGACGTGTCGGTGGCTCGCGGCCACGGCCGGCCGATCCCGCCCGGCCTCGCCAGCCGGATGCTCAGCCTGGCCCCCCTTCTGGTCGCCGTCCGCGAGGGTCTGTTCGCCGAGCCGGTCGAGGTATCACCCGAGGCCAGCCCCTGCGACCGGCTCGTCGGCTACCTCGGCCGCGTCCCGGCCGGTCCCGGAACACCCCGCCGGCGCCCAGCATTGTTACCGGCGAGTAGCATTAGCGGTAACAGCTCCGTTGACGGCGCAAGGAGGGTTGACCGTGCCCCGCACCGCACGCGACATCGTCTTCGTGGACGGCGTCCGCACACCGTTCGGCAAGGCCGGGCCGAACGGCCTGTACGCCGAGACCAGGGCCGACGACATGGTCGTCAGCGTGATCCGCGAACTGCTGCGGCGCAACCCGGCGCTGCCGCCCGGCCGAATCGGCGAGGTCGCCATCGCCGCCACCACCCAGACCGGTGACCAGGGGCTGACCATCGGGCGCAGCGCCGCGGTCCTGGCCGGGCTGCCCAAGTCGGTGCCCGGGTACGCCATCGACCGGATGTGCGCGGGCGCGATGACCGCGGTGACCACCGCTGGCGGGTCGATCGCCCTGGGCGCCGCCGACGTGGCCGTCGCGGGCGGCGTGGAGCATATGGGCCACCACCCGATGGGCTCCGGCGTCGACCCGAACCCGCGGTTCATCTCCGAGCGGCTCGTCGACCCCTCCGCGCTGGTCATGGGCTCGACCGCGGAGAACCTGCACGACCGGTTCCCCGCGATCACCCGCGCCCGCGCCGACGCGTACGCCCTGGCCAGCCAGCGCAAGGTCGCCGCGGCCTACGCAGCCGGCCAGATCCAGCCCGACCTGGTGCCGGTCGCGGTGCGCAGCACCGAACGCGGCTGGGGGCTGGCCACCACCGACGAGCCGCCGCGCCCGGACACGACGATCGAGGCGCTGGCCGCGCTGAAGACGCCGTTCCGGCCGCACGGACGGGTCACCGCCGGTAACTCCGCCGGGCTGAACGACGGCGCCACCGGCTGCCTCATCGCGGCGCAGGACGTAGCCGCCGAGCTGGGCCTGGACGCCCGGATGCGCCTGGTCGACTTCTCCTTCGCCGGGGTGGACCCGGAGGTCATGGGCATCGGGCCGGTCCCTGCCACCGAGACCGTGCTGGCCCGCAACGACCTGACCATGGACGACATCGGGCTGATCGAGATCAACGAGGCATTCGCGGTTCAGGTGCTCGCCTTCCTCGACCACTTCAAGATCGCCGACGACGACTCGCGGGTGAACCCCTGGGGCGGCGCCATCGCGCTCGGCCACCCGCTGGCGAGTTCGGGCGTACGGCTGATGATCCAGCTCGCCCGCGAGTTCGCCGGGTTGCCGAATGTCCGCTTCGGGCTGACCACGATGTGCGTCGGGCTGGGCATGGGCGGCACCGTTCTGTGGGAGAACCTCCATGCCTGACACCACGAGCCCGAACGAGCGCCGGCTCGACGAATCGGTCATCACCTCCCTGTTCCCGGGTGAGATAGTCACCAGGGCTCTGCTCCGTGACGTGCAGCTGCCCGACGGGGCCGGAACCATGGCCCTCATCACCCTCGATAACGGGCACGACCACACGCGGCCGAACACGTTCGGCCCGGCGGGCCTGATCGCGCTGCGGGACGCGCTGGACGAAGTAGCCGGCCGGGTCACGCCGGACGCCGGGGAGCGGCGGATCGCCGCGGTCGGCGTAACCGGCAAGCCGTTCATCTTCGCGGCCGGCGCGGACCTGGCCGTCCCCGCACTGATCGGGTCGCGGGATGAGGCGCTGACGGTCGGCAGGCTGGGGCACGACGTCTTCCGCCGGCTCGGCGAGCTGAGCGTGCCGTCATTTGCGTTCGTGAACGGCGCGGCGCTCGGCGGCGGCCTCGAGCTGGCGCTGCACTGTACCTACCGGACGATCTCATCCGGCGTGACCGCGGTCGCGTTCCCCGAGTGCTTCCTCGGCCTGCTGCCCGGCTGGGGCGGCACCTACCTGCTGCCGCGCCTGATCGGCCCGGAGCCGGCCCTGAAGGTCATCATCGAGAACCCGCTCGCCCAGAACCGGATGCTGGACGGATCGCAGGCCTTCTCGCTCGGGATCGCGGACGCCATGTTCTCGCCCGCCGACTTCCTGGCTTCCTCGCTCCGCTGGGCGGCGCGGGTGCTGACCGGCGCTGAGGTAGTCGACAGGGACGACCCGGCACCACCCCCCTCGTGGGACCAGGCCGCCGCCGGAGCGCGCCTGTTCGCCGACGGCAAGCTGCACGGCGCGGCGCCAGCGCCTTACCGGGCGATCGAACTGGTGGCCGCGGCGCGCGACCGTACCCGCGACGAGGGGTTCGCCGCCGAGGACGAGGCGCTCGCGGACCTGCTGCTCAGCGACGAGCTGGAGGCCGGGCTCTACGCGTTCGATCTCACCCAGAAGCGGGCCAGGAAGGCCGTTGGCGCGCCTGACCCGTCGCTGGCGCGCCCGGTGACCAAGGTCGGCGTGGTGGGCGCCGGGCTGATGGCCGCGCAGATCGCGCTGCTGTTCGCGCGCCGGCTCGAAGTGCCGGTGGTGCTGACCGACCTGGATCAGGCGCGGCTGGATGCGGGGGTCGGCTACGTGCACGACCAGATCGCCAAGCTGCTCGGCCGCGGCCGGATCGGCGCGGATGCGGCGGCGAAGCTGACCGGGCTGGTGACCGGGTCGCTGAGCAAGGACGCGTTCGCCGACGCCGACTTCGTGATCGAGGCCGTGTTCGAGGAGATCTCGGTCAAGCAGCAGGTCTTCGCGGAGGTCGAAGCGGCGGTCCGGCCGGACTGCGTGCTGGCTACCAACACGTCCTCGCTGTCGGTGACGGCGATGGCGTCCGGGCTGGCTCATCCAGAGCGCGTGGTCGGATTCCATTTCTTCAACCCGGTAGCCATGATGCCGCTCGTCGAGGTGGTCCGCGCGGCCCGCACCGACGACGCCGCGGTGGCCACCGCGCTGGCCGTCGGCAGCCGGGCGAAGAAGAATTGCGTGCTGGTCAAGGACTCGCCAGCCTTCGTGGTCAACCGGTTGCTGACCCGGTTCCTCGGCGAGATCACGGCCTGCGTCGACGAGGGGACGCCGTTCGAGGTGGCCGAGCACGCCACCGACTCCCTCGGCCTGCCCATGCCTCCGTTCCTGCTGCTCCAGCTGGTCGGCCCCGCGGTCGCGCTGCACGTCACGCAAACGCTGGCCGCGGCGTACCCGGACAGGTTCGCGGTGTCGCCGAAGCTCCGGGCGCTGGTGCAGGCGGGCAAGACCGCGGTCTACGGGCCCGATCTCGGCGTCGATCCAGCCGTCGCGGCCATCCTGTCCGGCGGCGACCGCCCCTCCACCGCGGATCAGGTACGCGAGCGTGCCCTGGAGGCGCTGGCCGAGGAGATCAGGCTGATGCTCGACGAAGCGGTGGTCGCCGCTCCCGAGGACGTCGACCTGTGCATGATCCTCGGCGCCGGCTGGCCCTTCCACCTCGGCGGGATCACCCCCTACCTGGATCGCTCCGGCATCGCGGAGAAAGTGACCGGCACCCGGTTCCACCTCTGACCGCCCCCGCGGCCTGCCGTCGTTGCCGTTAGGGTGGGCGGCATGACACCGGTATTCGGGCTCTGCGATGAGTACGTCACGCGGTGGGCGGCGCTGGATCCGGTCGCGGCGGGGATGGAAGGCCTGACCGGGGCGTTCGGGCCCGCCACTGACTACGGGCCGGACGGCGTCGCCGCGCGGGCCGAGCTCATCGCCGCGACGCTGGCCGCGCTCCAGCCGATGGCCGTCACCTCGGAAGCCGATCGGCTGGCCGCCGCGTTCCTGCGCGAGCGGCTCAACGCAGAGTTGGCCTGGCACCAGCTGAACGAACCGTTCCGGCTGCTGCGCGCCCCGATCGGCCTGATCAGCGCGGTCAGGGACAGCGTGGACCTGCTGCCGCGCGACAGCGAAGACGCCTGGCGGAATATCGCCGCGCGCCTGGCGGCGATCCCGGCCATGTTCGCCAGCTGGCGCGCGAGCCTGGACGCCGGGCTCGGACGGGGCCTGCCGGCCGCGCGCAGGCAGGCGGTCGAGGCCGCCGTCGCGGCCGATCGCTGCGCGGGGACGCACGACGCCCTGGTCGCCTCCTACGGCGAC
>JASHVM010000458.1:0-3909 GCA_030044595.1 Streptosporangiaceae bacterium | reverse complement strand
GGTGATCAGGCAGTGACCGGCTTGGTTCCCGGTGGTGCGGGTGCCGAGCGAGGCGAAGTTGTCGGTCCACATGTCCATGACCTGCGCGACCAGGTACCGTCCGCCGGTCGCAGGATAGGAGAACACGACGGGCTCGGCGGCCAGGTCGACGAACGCGGTGGCCCACAGCGAGTTCCGGCTGATGCGTACCACGTTCTTGAAGTCCGGGTCGACGAAATCCCGCAGCCGGTGGAACTGACCGACCGGCGCGCTGTACTGGCCGGAGCGGGCCGCCGCGGTCATCACCTGCTTTGTTACGTCCATCATGACCAGCGGGAACCCATAGCCGTAGGCGTACATGCCGAATACGTAGGCGACCTGCTCCCGCACCCAGGCGGCCCGGTGCCTGACCACGGCTGCCGCCTGATCCCGCACCAGTGCGGCCTGGTCCCGGGCCTGGACAGCGGTGGACATCACGGTGGACATCACGGTCCTCCTCCGGGGGTCAGCTGCCGCTTTCGGCCATCTTTTGCTGGGCGTCGGCGATCGCGCCCTTGAGTGCCTGGACGTGGTGGCCCTCGGCCTGGCCGACGACTTTCGTCAGGGCGCGGGTCACGGCGGGCTCGACCTTGGCTGCGGCCGAGTGCGGGTAGGCGACGATTAGGCCTGCGCCGCCGAGGGGGATGGCGGCCCCGGCCTGCTCCTCCAGCTTGCTGGCGGTCCTGCGGTGCAGCAACCTCCCGGCCCCGGCGCCGATCACGGCGCCGATCGCGGTCGCGGCCAGCAGCGGCGGCGCGAACAGCCCGACCACGAACCCGACCGCGCCTAGCCCGGCCGCGCCCTCGCGGACCATGTGGTCGGTCTGCTCCACCGACAGGTTGCCTTGCAGGTCTTTGCTGACGACCGCCGCGCCGTGCAGGTAGCCGCCGCAGGCCAGCACCGCCTCGTAGTCGTCCTGGGCGGCATCCTTGGACATGTAACCGCCGATCAGCACGTCGGTGGTCTCGTCATCGAATGGCATCGGGAAACCTCCTCATCCCCGCGGGTGTGGCTCACTCCGACAGTGCGTGCGCCGCGTCCCCGTGGTGGGCGGCCTGGTGCAGCTGTTGCTCGTCTTCGTGCGCCAGGTGCGGCTGGATGTCGAAGACCACCTTGTTGATCGTGCCGGTGAACGCGAACGGCTTGCGGTCCTCGTAGCCGCGGTCGACGACCCCGCCGTTATCGCGGCCGATGTCCATCCCCGCGTAGCCGGAGAAGCGGACCGGGACGGTGTGGTCCATCCGGCCCTTGCCGACCGGGCGGCCGTCGATGAACAAGGTCACATCCCCGCCGGTGGCGGGTTGGGGCGCGTCGGCGGCGAACTCCATGCGGACGGTGACCTGTCCTTCGGGCAGCGGTTCGTCGGCCTGCTGCCGGTAGACGAATACGCCCATCATCGAGTAGGTGTGGGTGAGCTTGCCACCGTCGACCCACAGTGAGAAGCCGCCCAGGTGGTCGGCCTCGGCGACGATGACGCCCTCCGCGCCGCCGGGCGGGATCACCAGGTCGGCGCTGATCGCATAGGAGTGGTTGTAGATTCGCGGGATCATGCCCGATAGCACGTTCTGCACATCGCCGCGGAACTCGAACCTGGTCTGCTCCGGCAGCGGCGGCAGCATGCCGAAGAAGGTGGACAGGGTGGCCAGCAGCGGCAGGACCTTGTACCGCTCGGCCTCGGCCCAGAACAGCTCCTTCAGTTCGGCGACCTTGTCCGGATGCTCGGCCGCCAGGTCGTGCGCCTGGCTGAAGTCGTCGGGCAGGTAGTACAGCTCGGCCGGGTCGGCGTCGGGGTCCCAGACATCGGGCGCGTACGGCGCCAGGGCGTCGGGCGTGATGACCCACGGAATCCGCGGGGTCCGCACCGCCAGCCACCAGCCGTCCTTGTACATCGCCCGGTTGCCGACGGTCTCGAAGTACTGCTGGGTGTGCCGCTCGGGCGCCGCCGGGTCGGTGAGCGTGTCAGCGAAACTGACGCCGTGCATCGGCTCCTGGTCGATGCCGTCCACCGACGCCGGGGCCGGGATGCCCGCGATGTCAAGAATGGTCGGTGCTAGGTCGGTGACGTGGGTGAACTGCGGGCGCAGCCCGCCGGGGCCGGTGATCCGCTGCGGCCAGCGGATCACCATGGGGTTGCGGTTGCCGCCCAGGTGCGAGCCCACCTGCTTGCCCCACTGGAACGGGGTGTTCCCGGCCCACGCCCACGCCGCGCTGTAGTGCGGATCCATCAGCTCGCCGCCCCAGGCGTCGATGCCGCCGTACCGCTCGGACAGCTGCAGCTGCATCTCGTCGGTCAGCGGGATGCCGTTTTGCATCGTCAGCTCGTTGAACGCGCCGGTGATGGTGCCCTCCATGCTGGCGCCGTTGTCACCCCAGATCCAGATGATCAGCGTGTCGCCAAGCTCGCCGAGGTCCTCGATCGCGTCGATCAGCCGGCCGACGTTGTGGTCGGCGTTTTCGGAGAAGCCCGCATACACCTCCATCTGCCGGGCGTAAAAGGCCTTCAGGCGGGCGGGCACGTCGTCCCAGGCGGGGAACGCCTCGTGCCGGGGCGTCAGCTCGGCATCGGCGGGGATCACCCCTAGCGCCTTCTGCCGTGCGAACGTTTCCTCCCGCAGCCGGTCCCACCCCTGGTCGAACCGGCCCTGGTACTTGTCGGCCCACGCCTTCGCCACGTGATGCGGGGCGTGGCTGCACCCGGTAGAAAAGTAGACGAAGAACGGCTTACCCGCGTCCTGGGCCCGGACGGCGTGCAGCCACTCGATTGCCTTATCCGCCATCGCGTCCGGGAAGTAGTAGGGATTCTCCTGGTCGTAATACTCCGCCGCCGTGCCGATGATCTTCTGGTTCTCCGCCAGGCACGGGTCCCACTGGCTCGCCCCGCCGCCGAGGAAACCATAAAAATAGTCAAACCCCCAGCCATTCGGCCAGCGATCAAACGGCCCCGCCGCGCCTTGCTGCCCATCCGGCGTCAGATGCCACTTACCGAACGCCGCCGTGTCGTACCCGTTGTCGCGCAAGATACGCGGCAGCGGCGCGCAATCCCGCGGCAGCGTAGCCGAATACCCCGGGAATCCGCCCGCGAACTCACCGACCGAGCCAAAGCCCACGGCGTGGCTGTTACGCCCGGTCAACAGCGCCGCCCGCGTCGGCGAACACAACGCCGTGACATGGAACCGGTTATATTTCAGGCCCCCGTCAGCCATCCGCGTGTAGTTCGGGGTGTCGATCGGCCCGCCGAAGGTGCTGGGGTTACCGAAACCGGCGTCGTCGATCAGCACCAGCAGCACGTTCGGCGCCCCCGGCGGCGGCTCGGGATGCCCGATCAGGTTCCAATCCGGCTCCGACCCCGCCAGCGTGCGGCTGGCCACCCCCCCAAACGGCGGCCTGCGGATCGGCAGCCTCGTCCGGTCAGGCTCGCCCATCGCTCTCCCACCTCCCGGCCAGCACCCGCCGTTGCAGGGACGCCAGCCCGCGAGCTCACCGCCCGGAGAGCAGCCGGGTCCCAGGCGACCGGCACATCCATTACCAAGACCAGAATCGCCTGCAAGCCCGCAAGTGTCATCACCCGCTGGGACGCAGAACTCACGATCTTATTCTCTTGCGGCTTGTTTCGGCTGACAAAGGACCTTAGTCCCGCGATCACCCGGCCGATGGACCCTTTTCATCCCCGTCGCCGTGGTCCTGGTCACCGCAGCACCGGCCGCCCACCGGCGGCTTGGCCGCACCTCGGCTAGCGGCCCAACCTCCTCTCCGAGTCCGGCTGATACCGAACCTGGTGACGGACGGGCTCAGTCCGTCAACGGAAACGGTCGCTGGGTTATGAGCACCACGACGTGCGTCTTCCCCGTCTCTGGCGTTCCGGCGCGTCTCGCTGACCAGGCGAAGGCCTCA
>JASHVM010000457.1:0-7059 GCA_030044595.1 Streptosporangiaceae bacterium | reverse complement strand
TCCGGGACGGCTTCTTGGCGTGATCCTTGTCCTTGCCTGGCACTGTGGTGTTCTCCCTGATTGGCCGGCCGCCCGCCCTGTTAGCATGGCCGGCGTGGGTGACGATGAGCTTAACCGCAAGTATGAGACGGTCAACATCTACCGCCGGGGCGCGGGGGCCAAGATCGAGCTGAACCGTCCCGAGACCAGGAACGCGTGGAACGATCAGTTCTCCCAGGACCTGCTCGCGGCGCTCCGGGGGGTCACCGACGATCCGGGGATCCGGGCGGTCCTTGTCACCGGCGCCGGGCGTTCGTTTTCCAGCGGCGCCGACCTGAAGGAGGCCGCCGCGCGGGCCGAAAGCGGCGAGCCGAGGGACGTGTACCGGGTACTGACCGAGCGGTACCACCCGCTGATCACCGGCGTCCGCCGGATGCCCAAGCCGGTCATAGCGGCGGTCAACGGTGCGGCCGCCGGGATCGGGCTGTCACTCGCGCTGGCCTGCGACCTGGTCGTCGCGGCCGAGTCGGCGTTCTTCCAGCTCGCGTTCGTCAACATCGGGCTGGTCCCGGACGGCGGCTCGTCGCTGCTCGTGCCGTCTCGGGTGGGCTTCACCCGGGCCACCGAGCTGGCCATGCTGGGGGAGCGGCTGGACGCCCGCACGGCGCTCGACTGGGGCCTGATCAACCGCGTCTGGCCGGACGCGGAGTTCGCCGCGCAGGCGGACGCCCTGCTGGACCGGCTCGCCGCGGGTCCCACGAAGTCGTTCGCCGGGACCAAGCGCCAGCTGAACCGGTGGCTGTACGAGCAGATGGACAACCAGCTGGAGTTCGAGGCCGGGATCCAGCGGGAGATGGCCGCCTCGGGCGACTTCGCCGAGGGGATCGCCGCGTTCGTCGAGAAGCGGCCGCCCAGGTTCTCCGGCGCCTGAACTCCGCAACCAGCCGGGACCTTGGACGCGGCCGAGCTCGAGCGGGTCTACCGGGAAGAAGCGACCCGGATCAGGGCCGCGCTGGCCGCGCGGCTCGGCGACGTGGGCCTCGCCGAGGACGCCGTCCAGGACGCGTTCATCGAGGCGATCGAGCACTGGGGCGACGGCGGAGCGCCGCCCAACTGCGGCGGCTGGCTGGCCACCACGGCGCGCCGCAAGGCGATCGACCGGCTCCGCCGGGCCCGGGCCGGGCAGCAGAAGCTGGCCTTGCTCGCGGCCGCCGCGACCGACAGCTGGGAGCCCGGCGAGACCGCGGATGACGAGCTCCTCGGCATGATCTTCGCCTGCTGCCACCCCGCGCTCCCGCGCGAGTCGCAGATCGCGCTCACCCTGCGCGCCGTATGCGGCCTGACCACCGCCGAGATCGCCGCCGCGTTCCTGGCCAGCGAACCCGCGATGACCCAGCGCCTGCTGCGGGCGCGCAAGGCCCTGCGCGCCGCCCGGGCCGACGTGCGCGTCCCCGATCCCGACGTCCTGGCCGATCGGCTCGCCGAGGTGCTCGCCGTGGTCTACCTGGTCTTCAACGAGGGCTACCTGGCCAGCGCGGGCCGCCAGCCGGCCCGGCGCGACCTCGCGGCCCAGGCCGTGTCGCTGACCAGGTTGCTGCACCGGCTGATGCCGCGCGAGCCCGAAGTCCTCGGGCTGCTCGCGCTGCTCCTGCTGCACGAGTCCCGGGCGGCGACCCGGTTCGACGGGTGGGGCCGCATGGTCCGCCTCGCCGACCAGGACCGGACGCGGTGGAACCGGTCGCTGATCACCGAGGCAACCCGCCTGCTCGACCGGGCGCTGACCATGCGCGCGCCCGGCCCGTATCAGGTCCAGGCGGCCATTGCCGCGCTGCACGCGGACGCGCCGGATTACGGGCACACGGACTGGGGCCAGATCCGCCTGCTCTACGACCGGCTGCAGGCGCTGGCGCCCTCGCCGGTCGTGCTGCTCAACCGGGCCGTCGCCACCCGCTACGTCCTCGGCGCCGAGGCCGCGCTCGCCGAGATCTCGCCGCTGGCGGACGATCTCGACTCCTACCGGCTCTTCCACGCGCTGCGAGCCGGCCTGCTGGCCGGGCTCGGACGCGACGACGAGGCCCGGGCCGCCAGCGACCGAGCGCTCGCGCTGGCCGCCAACCCGGCCGAGCGCGAGCTGCTCGCCCGCCGACTGTCCTTTTGAGGGCCTCTCGGTTACTTGCAGACCGGGGGCGTCACATCTCCACCACGGGACGGACCTCGACCGTGATCCAGCCGCGGTCCACGCCCGGCCAGGTCTTCGCGATCTCCACCGCCTCGTCGATGGTGTCGGTCTCGAGGACCGAGTACCCCCCGAGCGCCTCCTTGGTCTCCATGAAGGGCCCGTCGGTGACGCCGCCGGCGCGCACCGTCTTGGCCGCCGCCGGCGGCTGGAGCTGGTGTCCGCCCTCGACCAGCTTGCCCGATCCGCCGCCGCCCTTCTCGTACCAGGCCCCGATCTCGGCGTACCACGCCTGGCCTTCTGCCTCGGTCATGTTCCTGGCCGCCTCGGTGTCCAGCAGCAGAATGACGTACTTCACGCTCGCCTCCCTTCGGCGGATGCCACATTGACATCCTTTACCTAGTTCCACGAACGAGACGACCCCGTTTCCGACACCCCGGCCGGCCTTTCCGCGCCGCCCGGATGTCCCCTCGGGCCAGCTGGCCTGCTCACGCGTCGTGCCCGCCCGCGACCGGCGCGTCCTGCGCGCTCGCGGCGAGCCTGGCCTCCATCGTGAGGATGGCCTCGTAGCGCCGCCGCACATCGGCCCGGTCCGCGGCCTCGGGCACCGAGCGCTCGCTCGCCCGGTCGATCATCGCCGCCTGCTCGAGCAGCACCCGCCGTTGCCCGTCGCTGGTCGTCTCCTCCATGATCCGGGCCAGCGCCTCCAGCATCCGGATCATCACCGCGGGCATGCCCATGCTGGACTCCCTGATCTTCTCGAACGCGCGCTGCACCAGGCGGTCGTAGGCCGGCTCGGTCGCGATGACCCGGACGAATCCGTGCGCATCGCGGTGCACACGCGCGGGATGCCACCCGGTGACGATCTTGCAGAGGTTCTCGCCTAGCCAGTCGATGCAGGTCAGCGCCGTGAACGTGTCGTTGACCGCGGCGGACAGCGCGCGGATCGCGATCTCCACCAGCTGGTCGATGCCGAACGACACGTCCTGGGTGAGGGTGCGGTACGGCCCGATGATGTGCGCCCGCCCCAGCGCCTGCCGCACCTGCGCCGCCGCCTCCGGCGGCCAGAGGGTCGCGAACCTGTGCCCCTGCACGACGAAGTGACCGGGCCGGTGTTCCAGGCTGATCACGGCGTCGGCTTCCTCGGCCAGCCTGACCAGGCTCTGGTGCTTGATGAACTGCACATATCCGCTGGTCGGCGCCAGCAGCACGGCCCCGCCGGACTCCGCGCGGGCCAGCAGCTCGGCCGCGGACGGCCCGCTCTCCAGCTGATTCCCGCGCGACCCGCTGCCCTGCACCTCGATCGCCTCGGTCAGGTCGCTGGCGATGCTCGCGATCACCTGGGGCAGCTGGATCGAGACGGCCGTGTGGTGGATGAAGTAGATGAGCACGGCCAGGTCGACCACCATCAGCGCAAGCGTCACGGTCACGCCGATGTGCGGCACGAAGGTCGAGCCGATCGAGACCAGCACCAGCACCGCGTACACGAACGTCGCCACGAACGTGCCGAGGGTCAGCTGGGTACCGCGGTCGCGCATGAAGTTCCGCAGCATCCTGGGGCCGAACTGCGTGGACGCCAGCGTCAAGGTGACCAGGATGATCGAGAACACGACGCCGACCACCGTTATGACCGCGGCGGCGATCGCGGTGAGGATCTGGCGGGCCACATCGGCGGTTCCGCTGATCACCCACGACGGAAGGGTGAAGTCGCCGTGGAAGGCGGCCTTGTCCAGGGCCGTCGTGACGACGAACAGCCCCACCGCCGCGACCACTTCCACCGCGGGCACGAACCACAAGCTGGTGCGCAGCACCTCGCGGCGCCAGTGGGTGGCTAGCCCGGGTGACAAGACGCCGCGGTCCATGGTGGCTCCTGAGTTTGCTGCCGACCAGACTTCCCGGCTCACCTTGTCCTTGCCTCGATTATGCCGCTTGCGGCGCGTATGCCGCGCGTGAGCCCGGCGAATCTTGTCCCGGCGTCACCGCTGACGCCGGCCGCCGGTCCGAACCGGTCAGAGCGGCAGCCCGGCCTCCAGCAGGGCGAGGGCCTGGTCGATGCGCTCGAAGGTGCCCTCGACGGTCTGCCGGTCGGACCAGCCGTCCCACGGCATCGTGATCGCCATGATCACGCCGACGATCGCGCCGGCCGCGGTACGCACGGCCAGGTCGTCGGGCCCGCGTCCGGCGCGCTTGGCCACCGCTTCGGCGACCACCCCGATGGTGCGGGCGAACTCGTCCAGCGCCCGGGCCCGTACCTCAGGCACGGTGAAGGTCAGCACGGTGGTTTCGCGGAGCACGTCCAGGTCGGCGGCGTTGTAGCCGGCGAACATCTCCTGGGTGGCCGCGCGGACCGCGGTGAGCGGGCCGAGCTCGGCCGGCTGCCGCTCGAGCGCCTCGATCATCCGGGTGTCCATGTCGTCCTGCAGCACGACGTCTTCCTTGCTGGGGAAGTACCGGAAGAACGTGCTCGGGGAAACCTCGGCCGCCGCCGCGATCTGCTCCACCGTGGTGGCCTGATAGCCCTGCTCGCGGAACAGCCGGAGCGCGTGCTCCCTGATGGAAGCGCGCGTCCTGGCCTTTTTTCGCTCGCGCAGGCCCTCCGGCCGGTCCTGTCTTGTCTCGACCATGCCCGTCACACTTCCAATCCTGCCCGCTCCTGGTCACTTTCACCGGGAGCGGCTTGCGCCGTCTCTTCGACCGGGCCCCCGGCGCGGCGCGGCAGGAAGATGAGCGCCAGGATGGCGCTGGCCGCCGCGATCGCGGCGCACACCCAGAGCATGGTGTCCATGCCGACCACGAACGCGGACCGCGCCGACTCAAGCAGCGCCGGCGAGTGCAGCGCGTGCGCGACCGCCACGCCCGCCACCACGCTGCTCTTGGCCGCGGCCGCGATCGCGGCGGGCAGGCCGGTCACGTCGACGTGGCTGCGGTAGACCGAACCGAGCACGGTGCCCAGGACCGCGACCCCGATGGTCGCGCCGACCTGGCGCATCGCGGTGATCAGCGCCGAGCCCGAGCCGCTGCGCTCCGGAGACAAGGCGGACAGGGCCGCGTTCATCGCCTGCGGCATGGCCAGCCCGAGGCCGAGCCCGGCCGCGCCGAACCAGGCCGCCGCGAACCACGTGCCGCTGCTCGTCTTGGTGGCGGCGCCCATCGCCAGAGCCAGGGCCATGACCGCGAACCCGAACGTGACGAGCGCCTTCGCGCTGGCCTTGGGCGCGACCTCGCCGGCTCCGCCCGCCGCCTGGCGCGGCGAGGCCAGCCGCGTGCTGCTGATCATGCCGATCACCATGCCGCCGATCATCGGCAGCAGCCGCAGCCCGCTGCCCATGGCGTCCACGCCGCGTACCTCCTGGAAGTACTGCGGCATCGCGAAGAACAGGCCGAACAGGGCGAACGAGACGAGCGTCGACAGGACCGTGCCCCAGGTGAAGCCGGCCGACCGGAACAGCCCCAGCTCGATCAGCGGGCGGAGCCTGCTGCCGCCAGCGCCGGCTTTCCCGGCGGACGCCGCCAGCCGGGCCGTGAGCCGCCGCTCCCACGCGACGAAGGCGCCGAGCAGTCCCGCTCCGGCGGCGATGGTGGCGAGCGCCGCCGCGTCCGTCCAGCCGTCGTTGCCGGCCCTGATGAACCCGTAGGTCAGCCCGGCCAGCCCGGCGCTGGACAAGATGACGCCCCGGACGTCCACGCTCGGCCGCTGCTCGCTGCGCGATTCCGGCAGCAGGAACGCGACGGCGGTCAGCGCCAGGACCACCACGGGCACGTTGATCAGGAAGACCGAGCCCCACCAGAAGTGGTCGAGCAGGTAGCCGCCGACCAGCGGGCCGATCGGGAAGCTGATGAACGTCGCCGACGCCATCAGCGCGATCGCCTTCTGCCGCTCCTCGGGGGCGAACAGCACCGGGATCACCGACAAGGAGAGCGGGAAGATGGCGGCGGCCCCGACGCCGAGAACCGCCCGGGCGGCGATCAGTTCGCCCGTGCTGCTGGCGTACGCGCAGGCCGCCGAGCTGGCACCGAACAGCGTCAGCGCTATCAGCAGCACTTTCTTGCGCCCGAACCGGTCGCCGAGCAGCCCGGCGGGCAGTATCGCCGCGGCCAGCACCAGGCTGTACGCGGCGGAGAACCACTGCAGGTCGCTGGTTGAGGCGTGCAGGTCGACGGCGATCGTGGGCAGCGCCAGGGTCAGCACGGTCAGGTCGAGCCCGACCACGAGCACGCTCGCCGCGATCGCGACCAGCGCCCACCACTTGCGGGCCGGCGCGTCCGCCATGACACTCACACCCTTTCGGCAGCGACACCTAAATGAAAGCTACTACCAAAAGTATGCGTCAACCACTTGGCAGTGTCAACCGATATGATTCCTCGGGCTCAGCTCTACAGCCTGGCCAGCAGCGCCGTGCCGTTCGGGCTGCCGAGGCCGCTGCAGGCGTCCCAGCCCGGCCCGGCCGCGTAGGCGCCGTTGTTCCCGCTGGTGATGTCGTGGAAGCCGGCCGCAGCCACGCCGGGGGACACGCCCGCGTACAGGTCCGGCTGGAGCAGGCCGAACCGCCTGCCGGTCGACTGCGCGAGCCGGCTGACCAGCGCCGACCACAACGGCGCGACCGCGCTGGTCCCGCCCACCACCTGCGCCTGGCCGTCGGCGTAGATCTGGTAACCGGTCGTCGGGTCGGCGTTGCCCGCCACGTCCGGCACCCCCCGGCCCCCAGCTCCGGTCGTCGTCGTGGCAGCCGCCCGGGCCGGCACCCCCGCGTTGGCCTGCCACGACGGCAGCGCAAACTGGTCGCTGACCCCGCCGCCGCCCGCGCCCTCGCTCGACGCCAGTTCGTTCCACACCACTTCCGAGGTCACCGTGCCGGTCGTCGTGCTGGCCACCAGCTTGGTTCCGCCGCAGCCCAGCGCGTACG
>JASHVM010000456.1:0-4263 GCA_030044595.1 Streptosporangiaceae bacterium | reverse complement strand
AGAGGGATAACCCCCCGGTGAAGTTCAAGCAGGTCTTCGACCGCGCCCGCGGGGAGGGCTACCGCCTCACCATGCACTGCGATGTCGACCAGGCCGACTCCGTGAGCCACATCTGGCAGTGCCTGGAGGAGATCGGGGTCGAGCGGATCGACCACGGCGTCAACTGCGTCGAGGACGACGCGCTCATGGCACGGCTGGGCCGCGACGGCATCGGCCTGACGGTGTGCCCGGTCTCCAACCGGTGGGTGACCGACGGCCTGAAGGCAGCCGAGCTCAAGGTCATGCTCGACCGGTCCTTGCGGGCCACGGTGAACTCCGACGACCCGGCGTACTTCGGCGCGTACGTGAACGAGAACCTGGCCGCGGCGCAGCAAGCGGCCAGCCTGACCGTGCCGGAGGTAGCCCGGCTAGCTCGCAATTCCTTCCAGATCGCGTGGATCGATGCCGCGGACCGGGACGGGTACCTCCGCGACCTTGACGCCTACGTCGACCGGGCCAGGTAAGGGTAAGAGGTAAGGAGACGGGCCGGGCGTCAGTGCACGCAGAACTCGTTGCCCTCCGGGTCGCGCAGCGTGATGGAACTGCCGCGGACGCTGTCGGTCTGCCAGGCTAGGGTGGCGCCCGCCTGCACCAGCCGCTCCACGTGCTCGCTGACCAGCCGCTTGCGATGCTCGCCGCGCACGTGGGATCCGGCCACGCTGATGTCGAGGTGGACCCGGTTCTTGACCCCTGGGGCCTTGCCCTCGGGCACGCGCTGGAAGTACAGCCGGGGGCCTTCGCCCGCCGGGTCGATCCTGGAGGCCACCTCGCCGAACTCCTCTTCCGGCAGGCCGATCGAACGCGCGAAGTCCTCCCAGCTCGCGAAGCCCTCCGGCGGCGGCTCGACCACGTAGCCCAGCGCCAGCTCCCAGAATTCGGCGAGCTTTTCCGGCTCGGCGGCGTCGAAGACAATCTGGATCTTGGTGTACATGGTGCTCACCTTAGGGGCACCGGCGGTGCCGCGCCGGCGCGGCACCGCCACCGCCACCGGCGCGGGCAGCGCGACCGGCAGCACCCGGGCGGCGAGCAGTACCAGCCCCGCTCACGGGTTGACGGGCCACGCACCGCCCGTTCCGGGAACGTTGCGGCCGCCGCTAGCCGCCGGCCATCGCCCCGACGATGAGGAACGGCTCGGCGCCGGCCGCGACCGCGGCCGGCAGCGGGGCGTCCGCGGGCTCGTTGGACAGGTCCCGCTCGCAGGCGTAGAACCGGACGAACGCGCGCCGCCGCCCGGTCCCGCGGTCGCGGATCGTCCCGCGCAGCACCGGGTACTGAGCCTCCAGCGCGTCGAGCACGTCCTGCCGGGTGACCGCGTCCCGCTCGCCCGTGACGCACAGCCGGACCTCGCCGTCGACGCGGGCCAGGTTCTTCAGGTGCGCGGGCAGGATGATCCGGACCGTCACCGCGTCCGGGCCGGCCCGCTCGCCCACGACCCCCGGTTCGCCGCTGCTCATCGCAGCGTCTGGACTTCGACCGACAGCACGGCCGGCAGGTCGCGCGCGATAGCCTCCCAGGTGTCACCCGCGTCCGCGGACACGTAGACCTGCCCGCCCGTGGTGCCGAAGTACACCCCGCACTCATCCAGCGAGTCGACCGCCATCGCGTCCCGGTACACGTTGACGTAGCAGTTCTCCTGGGGCAGCCCGCGGGTCAGCGGTTCCCACTCGTTGCCGCCGCTGCGGCTGCGGTACACCCGGAGCCGGCCGTCCGGCGGGTAGTGAAGAGAATCGCTGGTGATCGGCACCACGTAGACCGTGTCCGGCTCGTGAGCGTGGATGGCGATCGGGAAGCCGAAATCGGTGGGCAGGTCGCCGCTGATCTCTTGCCACGTCTGGCCCGCGTCGTCGCTGCGCATCACGTCCCAGTGCTTCTGCATGAACAGCGTGTCCGGGCGCGCCGGGTTCATCTCGACGTGATGCACGCAGAACCCGACCTCGGGCTCATCCTCAGGCAGGGTGCCCTCTGAATGCAGGCCCCGGTTGACCGGGCGCCACGTCTCGCCGTCGTCGTCGCTGCGGAACGTGCCCGCCGCTGAGATCGCGGTGAACATCCGCCCCGCGTGCGCCGGGTCCAGGATGATCGTGTGCAAGCACATCCCGCCGGCCCCGGGCTGCCATCCCGGGCCCGACTCGTGCGTGCGCAGCCCGGTCAGCTCCGTCCAGGTCGCCCCGCCGTCGTCGGTCTTGAACAGCGCGGCGTCCTCGATGCCGGCGTACGCCACGTCCGGGTCGGCGGGCGACGGCTCCAGGTGCCAGACTCGCTTGAACTCGAAGGGCCGCGGGGTGCCGTCGTACCACAGGTGGGTGCCGGGTTCGGTGGCGTAGCTGAAGTCGTTTCCGACCGCCTCCCACGTGGCTCCGCCGTCGTCGGAGCGCTGGATCACCTGGCCGAACCAGCCGCTGCTCTGCGACGCGTAGATCCGGTCCGGGTCGGCCGGCGAGCCCTTCAGGTGGTAGATCTCCCAGCCGCCGAAGTGCGGGCCGCTGACGTCCCACTTCGCGCGGGTCCCGTCCGAGGTCAAGATGAACGCGCCCTTCCGCGTCCCGGCCAAGACTCTTATCCGTGTCATCGCTACTCCCTTCCGCCCATATGACGCGCGGCGGACCGGAAAGTCATCGCCGGCTTTTTTTCAGCTATTCTCCAGCTTGCCCGTCCACATGCGCGGATGGTTCTCCACAACCGCAGGACCTGTACGGTCTGGGGCTCGCGCGCGCCCGTATCCACAGCCCGCGTGTTGTTACGCGGCCGTCCTCCACAGGTTCACCTTCCCTGTGCCCCTAGCAATCCACAAGCCGTCGGCGGTAGCGTGCTCTTTCCTGGGCAGTGCGCCAGCAAGCGCCGAGCAGGGGTCCAGGTTAGCGTTCGGGCGGGCGCGGCGAGGCGATCAGCATGAGCAGAGCCGGTGGCGGTTCGATCGCGGCCGGCGTGTCGGCACGTCGCCAGGTTGTCGTAGACGTCATCCTCCTGTTGACCAGCAACGGCCGCATCATGCTGCGCGAGCGGGCCAATACCGGTTACGGCGACGGCGCGTACGAGCCGCCGTCGGGCGAACTCGCGGACGGCGAGACGATCGTCGAGACGGCGATCCGGGTGGCCTCGGCGGCCGGGATCGCGATCGGCGCCGGGAACGTGTCGCTCGCCCACGTCATGCACGACGTCTCCGGCAGTGGCCGCATCGCGTTCTTCCTGTCCATATCCGGCTGGGCCGGCCGGTCTACCCCGCCCGACGCGGGCTGGTTCCCACTGGACGACCTGCCGACCAACATGCTCGACCGGGCCCGGGCGGCGCTCAGGAACTACGCCGGCGGGATGCGCTTTTCCACCTACCCGGCGTTCGTGCTCGCGGGTACCGGCGAGGCCGACGCCTGCCACGTGGATGGCCAGCCTCTCGGGGCCGATGTGCCTCTCGGGGCCAACGTGCCCTTCAGGGCCGACGTGCCCGTCGGCGCCAACGGACTTTCCGGGACTGACGGACCTAACGGTACTAAGGAGCTATTTGGGGCTGGTGAGTCACATGGGGCTAATAGGGTTTCTGGGGCTAAGGGACTCGCGTCGCAGAACGGCGCGGCACGGCGGGAGGAAGCCTGCGGCGTCCGCCTCCCCGGCTGACTCACTGTCGCCCGCGCGGCCGGTGATGGCCGAGAATCGGGCCGCCGCGGATCGCGCGCGCTCCGGCCGGCACGCCCGCCAGCCCTCCCGGCCGCCACGCTCCGATAAGCTGACCGGCGATGGCACTGATCCTGAACGCGCACGGGTCGAAGAACGACATCTTCGTCACCGCCATTACGCCCGCTGACTTCGCGTCCGAGACGGACCTGCGCGCCTTCGTCCGCAACCTGTGCGACCGGAACGGCCCGTTCGGCGGCGATGGCGTCTACTTCTACGACGCCGGCGGGGCGGTGGCCCAGGCCTGGTTCTTCAACCCAGACGGCTCGCCGGCCGAGTTCTGCGGCAACGGCATGCGCTGCCTGGGCCGGGTGCTGCTCGACCTGCGCGGGACCGAGACGGCCGTGATACGCAGCGGCCAGCGTGACTACACGGTGCGGCGCGGCTCGTCCACGGCCGAGGGCGTCCGCCAGATCAGGCTCGAGCACCCTGCGGTCGACTTTGACCCGCAGGTGCCGGTGGTGGCGGGCCTGAACCCCGCGGTGGAGTCGAGCCTGCCCGAGCTTGACCCGGCTCTGTTGTTCACCGCCGTGACGGTCCCGAACCCCCACCTGGTCG